>DAWDYI010000009.1:0-56239 GCA_052344885.1 Collinsella aerofaciens | reverse complement strand
GTCATGCGGACTCCAAACCGGACCTGATGGTCCAACTTTTTGTCCGCAGTCCCGAGGATTATGTTGCGTAGCTTTTAGTACGCCGAGCATGCAGCGAGCAAATTTCGTCTTAACGTACTTGATTGCAGCTTCAGATTCATCCTCTGTGTCAAAACTTCCAATACTGATAAATGATTCCGTATGCCCCATTAAGGGCTGCCCTATTAAGGGAGTGGAGAGGGCTTCGCCCAAAGCGCCGCTCCCGTTTGCAGCCGGCACAATAACCTTCCACTTCTTTAAGTTGCAAGGCTGATTAACGTATTCTGATCTAATGTATTTGCTGATGCGTTGATTGCTTTGACGCCCTAGGATTTGAATATATTCAAATCCGTCATCCGGCCTTTTGTCAAAGAATATGTCAGGGAGCCTATCGAATATATTCGTTGACATATCGTAAGGGTGCCCTTGGCTTAATCTGCTGATGGCTTCAGGATGTTCTTCATGCATTTTGTCGGTAAGTCTGTAAGCCGTCCTCGTAATAACTATCTGCGAAAGCGAACTAAAATGCGCGTCATGCACCACTTTTTTTAATATTGAATTTAATTCGTCATAGGCTGTAAAAATACCAATTGCGCCATAACTCTGTTCTTTGTTTCTTAAAGTGATGGCTACACCACCTTTAATGTCCACGTTGCTGAACATTTTAGAGCTGTCTGATTCGTAGGCCAGAACCTTGAAATGTGGATCATCGAGCATTTTGCGGTTCCATGCCTTGGGTGTTGCGCCGGCATTAAACAGGAAACGTGCGGGATGCACCAGCTCAACAATATTGCCAACATCATAGGCTCCCTCCATGAATGCTGGGTAAATTGGAGCCGCTGAGTTTTTGTTATCGCCTTGGACCTGCTCCTGATAGGGTGGGTTTCCAATCACGGCATAAAACTTCTTTTCCATGGGACACGCCTTGCCTTTCAACGCAATGAACTCAAAGGGTTCGTCACCAATCCAGTCGTATAGAACACATAGAGGGACTGGCTTAGTCAGCTCCTCTTCTTCTTGTTGCTCTTCTTTTTCAATAGCCTCTTCGACCTCAATCGGAGGAAGATCGAAAAGCGCAGGCTGAACGAAATCGTTTTCTAGCCGTTCGCTAATATCGGATTGCGGATCAGCCGGTGCAAACAAAGGAGAATGAACAGTAATGCCCATCTTTGCAGTGGGTACGGCGTCGTTAAAACCATCCATTTGCCAGAAGTTCCAAGAAACAATCTCGGCGGCTTCATCCATTTCGGCTTCAGTGGGGCTCGTTCCCCAACGATTCATATGGTGTTCGCAAAACGTCTCAAAAACGTTGACGCGCGCAATGAGAAGGTTGTCGCCCTGATACTCAAAGCCGTACGTCGCACGCAACGCGTCGAGGGCACGGCGTACCCATTCCTTGCATGTCTTGGTTTTCTCGGTCACGATGCGAAGCTTCCGGTCTAGGAAGCCTACACGCTCACCTACGGGCAGCTCGTCGCCCGTCACAGCGTCGTAGCGCGAGCACACGAACGGCGCCTCGCCGCACGTGATCTCGAGCCGTGGCGCCTCCACATAGGCATGCCAACCGCGCCCCTTTGATTTTGGAAATTCAATCGGACCATCAGTCGTCGTCCATGCATTGGCGCCATCGTCCGCAACGATCTCAGCGTTAAAAATATCGCGACGGCCGAACCATGCCTCATCCAGATCGTTGTTCATCTGGTTGCACAACCATGCCGGCGAGAAAACCTCAGCGCGACTTTTGGTTCGCAGCGACCGCTGCTCAGCAGCCTTCGCGATGCGAGGTTTGATGATATGAACGTTTGGTCCCGTAATCTTCTCGACGGTTATCTCGTCGTCGCCCGTGTAGCCGTCACCCAGAGCTTCGTACTCGTTATCCGCCCAGATGATATTACGTCCCGTCGTACGGTCGCATAGCAATGTCTCAAGGATAGATAGCGAGTAACGATGGGCGAAAGCTTCTATGAAACCCGAGCCCGGGAAACTGACCGCGGCGCATGTGGACACCTCAGCGGTTACGGTTTCCGAATCGGCTTCCGTCATGTCGTGACACGTCCTTTTCTGGGCAGGCCCTTCACCGGCATACCCCCCATAATAAAAAGAGGATTAACATCTAGATTGCATGCATTTTATCAAAGATGCCATTTCGAGCGTAGCTGGGTGGAGACTAACCCTGATAGGTTCCCTATGCCATGCACCACAAAGCTTGAGCCCGCGCGCAACGTCTAATGCACGCTGCCGCCGCAACTGTCGACGCGATTTCATCGTCCGCCAACGCTCTCAAGACGACAATTGGATTGCCAGCCAACAAGCCCATCAACAACAGCAAGGACTTCCAGGCATGCTGCGACCGCTACAGATAGGCCGCAACATCCCAAGCAGTGATAATCCCGAGAACCTTCTCACTGGGCTTACCGCTATGCGCGATAAACACCATGCCAATGCGGTCAGCACGGCGCATCGCCACCGTGAACATCTCTGCAACCTCTGCGAGCGTTATCGTACGTGGCACGAACCTAAACGATTCAGAGGCATGAGCGTCCACTGGGAGCAGCTCGGCAAGCGAAGAGAATGTCGTCTCGCTATCAATGCAGACAATCTCTTCACCGTATAGGTAGGAGAGCAGCGTGTTCTCGCTGAACACACCGCGAACGATGCCATCCTCCAGGATAGGTACGTGGGTGTAGCATTTTTCCGCCATCTCGCGCAAGACGGGTCTCACGCAGTCCTCCGCAGTTGCCGAAAACACATTCTGCATGGACACGGCGTGGTCGATTGCCTTGGGAGGATTCTCGACCGCCGCAAGCGTATTGCGCAGGAGCGTCAGCATCGAGTCGCTCGGCTCGACGGCGTAATCGCCATCGACACTCTCCTGGTGCGAGAGCAGGTTGCGAACTTCCGCGCAATATTTGAGAGCCCCGGCAACATTCTTGAATGCCCTGCCGGGGTTTCTGCCAAGCCAAGCTACAGGACCGTGTTTTTCCGGCACGTCATAATGCTCACGGATGCACCCCTCGAGCCTTCTATAGAGATCAAGGAACTCGCTCGCATTGTCACTTTTGCCCATACCGAAACCTCCTGCAAAAATAGCTTCGGGACGCATTCGCACAGCTAAACAGGCGCAATTATACGTGTGATATCAAGCGCCCTGCATTCGGTCTCGACAAGCGGCATCGAACGCAGGCTTACCGGCATGGGCACCCGCACTAAAACCAAAATGAGCCCCGGTGACTTGAATCAGCGGTCATCCAGGGTCATCAATATGCAATGTACTTATTCATCACTTGTTGCCGGCAAGCTGTTGAGCGGCTCGCTCTCGCCGGCGGCACCAAGGTGCTTCTGTATCTTCTCGATCCGCTTAAGGGTTGAAGTCAGATACCCAAGACCCTTCTTCAACTGCTTAAGCAACCTGCTATCCCTGCGGTCCCCCTTTCCGTTCTCCTTCTCGACATCCTCTTCAACACCAGCGATGCTACGCTGCACGGCCTCGGCCGCCTTCCGCACCAAAATGGCCCCTTCATGCGGACAGCGGTCAGTTGCCACATCAAGAAAAGCAAGGAGCCTCGAACATTCGACTAGCACGAATTGCGCGTAGTTCTCCCCCATCGATGCCGCCAAGGCAACGCCGCCAGAACCCAATAGACCAAGCGCGGCGCCGCCGCCCGTAATCAAAGCAGTGCCACCGGCCATGCCCATGCCGCCGGCGGCCAAGGCCCCACCGCCAGCTGCAGCAAGGCTCGCATTGACAAGCGCAGCCCCGTGAAGGCCGGCAAATGAGCCTCCGAAGATACCAACAGCAATATCCGGAGCGAGTACCGCGGCCGCCCCTCCTGCGCCTACGGCCGCCGCCACGACAATGACGCCGCCCACCAAGAACTTTGGCAATGTACCTGAAAGCTCGCGGAAGCGTGTCCCGCAACGTTTCTCGAGAGAACGTATGGCGTCCAAATCAACCGCGTCTTGTCTCCTGGGAAATTCGTGTTTAACCCAAGATCCACCCTCCTTCAAACCTTTGTATTCCTTCTTCTCTTCATCTCCCATCTGGGAATAGGGGCGAAACTCAACCAACTCCTGTGCAACAAGCAAGGCACGCACCTTACCGCCTCGCCGCCGCGAAATTGCCTCAAGGGCTCCGTACGCATCTTCCTCGCTCAAAAAGTAGCCGTCTGCATCAATGCCTAGGCCATCCGCGACCGAATCCTGCCACGCGCGGGCCCAGCTCCTCTTTTGCCCTTTGCGCACTTCGTTCTTCTCGTTCCCGCAGTCGTAGTTGATGGCGGCAAGCTTCAGCGAGAAGGCAATCCTCGTCGTTTCTCTATCTAGGCTATAAAAGTGAAATCCATCGAAGATATCCTGGCGGCGCCTGGCGCGCTCAGTCCAAGCCTCGGACATTTCCTCCGCCATATAGCCCCAGTCGGCATGGAGGGCAAACGCAAGGCGTCCAACTCCAACGTAGTTTATTCGCAAGAAGAGCTTCTGGGCGAACACGACCTTGTTCCCCTCGCATTCGATACCCGCCCTGACCGCCGCCGTCGCTAGATTCGCCAAAACGAACGAAGTGCTCGAAACCGTGACCATGCGAGTGAGAACCCTGCTGTTATAGGGCATGAAATGCGAAGCCTTGAGCTTGTGCAAGCCGGAAACCTTGCTCACTTCGCAACGTTCTAGCTCGGCCTTGAGCCTTGAAAGCATGTAGAGACAACGAACGATAACCTCGTTGGCCACGACTGCTGGCACCTGGCTTAAAGCCTGATCGAGAAGACCGACTTCCGTCCGAAGGTCGAAGCGAATGGGCTTACCGTCCTCGGCTTTGAACGCCGTTCCGTTAAACAGCTTTGAGATCCATTGCTGAATGCGAATATCCTCGCCCTTATAGGCAATCTGCACGTCTTGAAAAACTGGCAGGGAGGAGAGCTCCTTTAGCAGGGATAACACGACGCCGGGAATACCCGTCCCCTTACCGGGGTTTGAACTAGACCCCGCCATGTCGCTCATGAGATGCATCGCCCAGAACAGAGTGCCGAACGCGATCTTCTCTGGAACGTTCCTGCCTATAAGAGGGCAGTCGGGATCGAAGGCGGCGGCAGGCAGGTCAAAGGCAACAAACCGGCCGGCAGTATCGGTACCATAGCCTTTGCACGTGAATTGCGAGAGGATCGAACACGCAAGGCCAACCAAGCTCGGGTGGTGCGAGAAGTCCCGCAGATGATGTTGGAGCCCGCCGCCAAACTCGGCAGTCAGCTTGTCCGCGGCAAGAGGAAACCCTTTCTCTAGAAAGCGAATAGCGTCTTCTAGAGTTGCATCCGCCTTTGTCATACCCGCAGACTTGGCAATCGTAAGAACGAATTTGCCAACCTTCTCGTCGCCCCACTCTTTGGCACCCTCTAGGTTGAAGTCTTTCTGCCACAGGATATTCAACGCGCCCGTGAGGAGCCCGCTAACGGCTGCAAGTTCATAGTCGAGCTTCGTAGCCTTTTCAGCCCGAGGGTCAAAATCAAAGAGGACCTCCTCCCCATCGGGAGCGTCCTTAAAACCAACCAGCACGGCGCTACCGTTCAGCGGCACAGATGCAACTTTGGGCAGTTGAGGCATGGCGTAAACTATCTCGCCGCCACTAAAAACAAGTTCGTCTGCCATACCGGCTTCCTCCTGCAAACGCGTAAAACTAGATTGCTCCACGCCGCCAAATCCCTCTCGTAGAACTACTCGATAATCTCGATGATGCAGTTGCTCAGAACCTCGTCGGAACTGTTCGCCTCTGGCAGCCTGTACGCCTCATTGTGAACGATAACGCGCACAGCGTCACGGGTCTATGCCTGCCCATCCAGCGAATCATGTTAGCAAGCCGTTCTTCGACAATGGATGCCATCTCGGTGTCCATACTCTTGACCTGCCTGGTCTCGGCGGGCGTCAGCGTGTCCTTGAATAGCATCTCAAGCACAGCCCTCTGATGCTGATTCTGGAATCCTTCCCGCAACCATTCCTTCTGCTTGCGCCCAATGGGCACCCGCCTACCTCCCCTCCGCCTTCAGCTTCAGCAGCAGGTCGCCCAGCTCGGGGCACTTCTTGGAAAGGCGCATCTGAGCTCGCTCGCCCATCCCCCACCGCTGGCGGATCTCCTGGGCGCGCGGACTCACGCGATAGTCCCCGTCCATCACCTGCTTGAGCAACTTGGCGGTCACGCGCGCATCGGCTAGGGCGCTGTGGGCGTGGCCCGTCGACTCGTCGAACTCGATGCCAAACCACGTCGCCGCGTCACTCAAAGAGACGCGCCCATGGCTGCCCACGTCCATGATCGAGGTGTAAAACGCCTGCAGGTCGGCCCAGTCCGTAGGAAATGCGGCAAGGTCGATGTGCTTTGCCTGGCACTCGGTCAAAAGCTGTCGCCGGTCCGCCCCACTCCAGCAAACCACCTGGGCGGAGTAGTGACCGATCCAATCGCTGAGCCTTTTGATCACCACATAGAGCGGATCGGCTATCGCGGTATCCACGGCCGATATCCCTGTGAGCTCGCGGGCGGGATACGCAACGCCTTCGGTAAATTCCGTCTGCACAAACTGCGAGAACTCGCCCATAACGTTGCCGTGGTAATCGAGCTTGACGGCGCCGACCTCGATAATCTCGTTGCGCAGCCCACGGCGTTGGCGCTGCTTTGGCACCGGCGCAAACTCAAAGTCCAGCACAATCTGGCGCGCAAAGTTCGTCGTATCGATAGCCGAGATACACGGCGTCTTTTCAGCTGACACGGTCATGGCCTTTCTCCGTCAACTGCCGCTTGTTACATAAGCGGCTACATTGCCGTAAGGATAGGCGCCCGTGCGGACACAAAAGCGAGGTGCAACGCCATGCGCCGGTCGCACGCCATGCAGACCGCCCCAAGAGAGTCGCCCGCTCTATTCAAATCCATGAAAAAGATTTAGGCCCGGTGACTTGAATCAGCGGTCATCCCGAGCCCATCAGAGCTCGTAGAGCTCTTGGTTGCTTTGGTCTCGCTCTTCACGGCGCTTATCGAACTTTCCGAGGCACTCAAGCAGCATTCGAAGCATAACAAGTCGCTGCCATTAAGGCGCTGACCTCTTGACCAAGCAACGGCGCTGCCCAGCTATCACCCTTGGGCCGCCGTCAACTTTATTCTATCCGCGAGCATCTGGTTTACCAAATGGATTTTCGGTAAAGGAAGCACGGCACGCCCGCAAAACCACTACGCCCCAAGTGCCGCCATGGGAATCACCGCCACGCCGTCGTCGCGTGTGTAGGCAATGCTCCCCTTTCCAACCACGACCGCCAAAAACGCCGGCGCGGCATTCTGGGCGGCAGGATTGGAGAGCACTTTCCTCTCCAGCGCCTTGAGATTTCTCGCTCCATCGTCTGCTTTCGCATCACTCAGCTTGACCTCGATGGCTCCCCAGCGCCCGTCGTGCTCAACGATCAGATCGACCTCAAGGCCCTTCTCATCTCGGAAATAATGGACACTGTTGTCGACACCGCCGTAGGTGGAAAGGAACACGCGCATGTCGCGCAGGACGAGATTCTCAAAGAGCATCCCCAGCGTTTGCATATCGCCAAGCAGCCGCTCAGGGGTAGCCCCCAGCAACGCCGCCGCAAGTGACGGGTCACAGAAGTAGCGCTTGGGGCGCACGCGAACGCGGGCCTTCGAGCGCATGGGCGGCTCCCATCCGCACAGGTCCTCGGTCAGCTTGAGCCTGTTGAAGAGGTCCAAGTACGCAGCGATGGTCCTCTCGTCGGGGCCCGCCTCACCGTACGAGGCGTCCTTTACGAGCGTCTTGTACGTGACAGCCTGGCTCTCGTTCATGGCAAGAGTTCGCAAAAGGCCGTGTGCAAGCTCGGGCGACATGCCCTCGTCCAGCACGTTGACGTCGAGCACCGAGTGCACGTACTGGCTTGCCGTCTCTCGCGCAAGATCTTCCGAAAGCCCAAGATTTGCAGGCCAACCGCCCCTGCAGCACCAGCGGGCGACGTCATCCACCGTGCTCTCGCGACGCTGAGGGGCAAAATCCTCGCCCTTAAAGAGGCTTGCCAGTGACACGAGCGGCTCGCCGTCGCCCGACTCACACAGGGCCATGGGGCGCATTGACAGACGGGCGATCCTACCCGTGCCGGAATGACGAACATGGCTGCGCTCCTCGCTTTTGAGCGCGGTCGAGCCCGTGAGCAAAAGTGTCCCCCGTTCGTTGCCGCTCGCGTCCACGAAACGCCGGGCGGCATCCCAAACCTCGGGCACCTCCTGCCATTCATCGACCAGGTGTGGCGCATCGCCGATGAGCGCCAGGCTTGGGTCGACCTCTGCCGCCGCACGCTGCGCAGGCTCATCGAGCCTGGAGACGCTCGCCGAGCGAGAGAGCGCCGTCCAGGTCTTGCCGCACCATTTGGGGCCGTTGATCTCCACACAGCCAAACGCCCGCATAAGGGTGTCGAGGCGCTCCTCTATGAGCCGGGGCCTATATCCCTTTTGGGTCAATCTCTTTGGTGCATCCACAGACGGCCGTCCCTCTCTATCACGCGATATGCGAAATTACGCCATTCTCAATGCTGATTTTACGCTACTTTCAATGTAGTTTTTACGCCATGACAGATGTAGTTTTTACGCCATTTTCATTGAAGGTTTTACGCTTGGCATCCTTAGCGCGACGCTCGCTCAACCCCTGACCACCGGATTGCCCGAATTCCGGGATGCTGTCTCCGCTCCAAACAAAAGGCCCCAGCTCGCGATGGAGCCGGGGCCAAAGGCGCAGCGTATGTAGTTGATGCTGAGCGCGAACGGCCCGTCAGCAATGGTCGTCCGCGCCCTACCCTACCCGCGGTGACGGGCGCGGCTGTAGGGCGTATCCACCATGGGCAGATCCGGACGCAGCTTGCCGTCGAATGCGCGATAGGCGTTCTGCACGGCGGGCGCCGTGGGGATCGTTGCGATCTCGCCGATGCCCTTGCCGCCGTATGCCACGGGCAACAGCTCGTCCTTCTCCACGTAGATGGCGTGGATATTCGGGATCTCGGGCGCACGGAACAGCCCGAGCGTGCCGTACCTGGCCTGGGGTACGCAGTCCTTGAGCGGCCAGTCCTCGGTAAGCGCATAGCCCATACCCATGAGCACGCCGCCTTCAATCTGACCCTGGATGGAGATGGGGTTGACCACCTTGCCGGAATCGTGCGCAGCATAGACCTCGCTCACGCGGCCGTCATCGTCCAGAATGACCACATGTGTGGCAAAGCCGTAGCAGATGTGGCTCTTGGGATTGGGAACATCCGCACCCAGCTTGTCGGTCGGCTCCAGATACACGTAGCCAAACTCGCACCCCTCGAGCGCCTTGATGGCGGCCGCAGGATCCTGAGGATGCATGCCCTGGCCGGCGACGAGTTCCTGCGTGTGCAGCTGATAGGCGCGACCGTCGTCGTACTCGATCTTGACGCCGTCGCCATGCGCGCTCACGGGAGTATCGGGTGCAGGCTTGCCGGCCTCGATGTCAAGCATGGCATCGCGCAGCAGGAAGGCGGCACCGCGCACGGCCTCGCCGGTCACGACCGTCTGACGCGAGCCAGACGTGGTGCCGGAGTCGGGAGCGTTCTCGGTGGAGCACTCGCCATTGGCGATGCAGCGAAGCGGCAGACCGCAGGCCTCGGCAACGTCTTGCAAAAAGACGGTGTTACAGCCCTGGCCGATGTCGGACGTGGCGGCGTAGACCACGGCGCGGCCATCCTCGATGCGGATCTTGCAGCGGCCGGCATCGGGCAGGCCCACGCCCACGCCGGCGTTCTTCATGGCGCAGGCGATACCGGCGTGTCCGGGATGCGCGTAGTAGGCATCCTTGACCTCGAGCAGCGTCTCCTTCAGCGCCGTGGAACAGTCGGCAATCTGGCCGTTGGGCAAAACTTCGCCCGGCTCGATGGCGTTACGGTAGCGGATCTCCCACGGATCCAGGCCGACCTTCTCGGCCAGCAGGTCGATCAGGCTCTCGAGCGCAAACTCGGACTGGCAAACGCCAAAGCCTCGGTACGCACCGGCGGGCGGGTTGTTGGTGTAGTAGCCAAAGCCGCGAATGTCGGTATTCTGGTACTTGTAGGGGCCGACGGCATGCGTACAGGCGCGCTCGAGCACCGGGCCGCACAGCGACGCGTAGGCGCCGGTATCAAAGTTGATCTCGCAATCCAGGCCGGTAAAGTTGCCCTCGGCGTCGCAGCCCAGCGTAAAGGTGCCGTCCATGGCGTGGCGCTTGGGATGGAACGCGAGCGACTCGGCACGCGTGAGCTTGCACTTCACGGGACGCTGGAACTTATATGCGGCGAGCGCGGCCAGATGCTGGATGGACACGTCCTCCTTGCCGCCAAAGCCGCCGCCCACGAGCATGGTCTCGACGACCACGCGCTCGGGCTCGCTATCCCAGCCAAACATGTGGGCGCACTCTTTACGCGTGTCGTAGGCGCCCTGGTCGGTCGACTGCACCTTGACGCCGTTCTTGTACGGGAAGGCGACGGCGCACTCGGGCTCCAAGAAAGCATGCTCGGTAAAGGGCGTAGTAAAGCGCTGCGTCACGGTGAACGCGCTCTCCGCCAGCGCCTTGGCGGCGTCGCCACGCGTCACATGGCGGCTCTGGCACACGTTGTCCTTGAGCTCCACCGTGTTGCCAAAGGCAAAGAAACTGTCATGCAGGCGCGGGGCGTCGGCGGCCTTGGCCTCGGCGATGTTGCGCACGGGCTCCAGCGGCTCGTAATCGATCTTTACGAGCTTCTTGGCCTTCTCGAGCGTCGCCTCGTCCTCGGCAACCACCAGCGCGATGGCGTCGCCCACGCAGCGGGTGATATCGCCCTGGGCGATCATGACGTCCCAGTCCTGGATAAGGTGGCCGACCTGGTTGACCGGCACGTCCTCGGCTCGCAGGATGCCCACCACACCGGGCAGGGCCTCGGCCTTGGAGGTGTCGATGGAGAGCACGCGGGCGCGCGGATACTTGGAGCGAACGGCGCTGGCATAGGTCAGGCCCGGCTGATCGAGCTCGTCGATGTCGTCGGGATACTTGCCCTCGCCGAGCACCTTCTTGCGCACGTCGATACGGAAGGCGCGCTTGCCCACGCCGTAGTCATCGCCGCGCTCCAGATCCTCGTCGATCTGCTTTTCGCCACGGAGCACCGCAGCTGCCAGCGAGATGCCCTCGATAATCTTCTTGTAGCCGGTGCAACGGCAGACATTGCCGCGGATGGCGTACTTGATCTGCTCCTCGGTGGGCTCGGGGTCCTCGGCGATGAGCGCTGCACCCGCCATGACCATGCCGGGGATGCAAAAGCCGCACTGCACGGCGCCCACGGCGCCAAAGGCGTACACGAAGGCCTCGCGCACGTCCTCGGGCAGGCCCTCGACGGTCACGATGTTGCGACCGGCGGCAAGAGCAGTGGTCAGTACGCACGCCTTGACGGCCGCACCGTCCACGTGGATGGTGCAGGTACCGCACGCGCCCTCGGAGCAGCCGTCCTTGGCGGAGTGAATGTGCAGGTCGTCGCGCAGGTAGCGCAGCAGCGGTTTGTTTTGGGTCGTCGTGCGCTCGACGCCGTTAACGGTAAAAGTGAATTCCTGTGCCATGGTGATTCCCTTCTACACGCCGGCGGCGATGCCGGTGCGGTCGTGGATAGCGCCATGCGGGCAGACGACGGCGCACATGCCACACGACAGGCAGTCCGCGCCGTCGATATGGGCGCAGTTGTCCTCGATGCGGATAGCGCCGGCGGGGCACTTTTTGGCGCACATGCCGCAACCGATGCAGCTCGTGTCGCAGATCTTGCGGGCAATGGCGCCCTTATCGGTGTTGTTGCAGCGCACCAGGATGTTCTGGTAGCCGGGAACGAAGGCAATCACGCGCTGCGGGCACGCCATGCCGCACAGGCCACAGCCCGTGCACTTGGAGCGGTCCACACGGGCGACGCCGTCGACCAGCGCGATGGCACCGTGGGGGCAGGCCGTAACGCAAGCGCCACAGCCAATGCAGCCTTCGCTGCAGCGGGCGTCGCCGCCTGCGGAAGCACAGCCGCTTCCGCAGGCAACGTAGGCCACGTGATGTTGAATGGATTTGGCCATAAGAGACTCGCCTATTTCTTAAGAAGGTACGAATAGTTGTCGCGCACGGCCCTGATGGTCAGGCGGACGGCCTCGGGCAGACCGGTGTTGACGGCATCGACCGAGACGGTGCGGACCGTGCCGGCGACGCGGACCTTAAAGTGGTCCTCGTCCACGGCCAGGAAGCCCTCGTTCTCGGAGTTCTCCATGTCCTGATCGCTCCAGAACAGGGTGAGCTTGTCCTTGTAGGGACGGCCCTCCTGGTAGGGGCAGAACACGGCGCAGTTGCCGCACTCGTTGCACATACCGTCGACATGGACGACCTGATGCTTGGCCAGGCCCGGCACCTTAACGGCCACGTTGGCGCGGTTGGGGCACACGTCGCAGCAGACCTCGCACACCGAGCCGCAGCCCAGGCAGCGGGTCTTGGTGCAGTTGCGCTTGTCGCGGCACAGCGACCCCTTGCGCTCGTAGCAGGTGCCCTCGCGGCCAGCCTGCTCGTTGCAATCGGCGTACTTGTTAAAGTCCACGCCGGCGATGGCACGGGCGACCTCGGCGGCGTCGGCAATAGCCTCAACCACGGTGGCAGGACCGCGACGGCAGTCGCCCGCAGCCCAGACGCCCTCGACACCGGTGGAAGTGGCGGCAAGGCGACCGCGACGGTCGTGCTCGACGCCCGCGGCATCGTACAGGCTGGCGTCGATGCCCTCGCCCACGGCGCAGATCACCGTGGTGGCGGGAAGTTCCACGGTCTCGCCCGTGGCGACGGGGCTGCGACGGCCGCTTGCATCCGGCTCGCCGAGCTCCATAACATCGCAGGTCAGCACGGCGCCGTTGAGTGCCTTGGGCGCCAGCAGCTCGCAGAACTCAACGCCGTCGGCAAGAGCAAGATCGAGCTCTTCCTCGTCGGCGGGCATCTGCTTCTTGGTGCGGCGATACACCAGGCGCACGTTCTTCACACCAGCCAGGCGCTTAGCCACGCGGGCCGCGTCCATGGCGGTGTTGCCGGCGCCAATGACTACGACGTCCTCGCCCAGCTCGAGCTTCTCGCCCCTCTTGGCGGCCTCGAGGAACTCCAGCACGTCGAGCTCGGCGCCCTCGCCCAGGCCGGCGGAACCGGGCATCCAGGCACCAGTGGCCACGACCACGTCGGTGAAGCCCTGGGCCTTGAGCTCGTCGATGGACTCCACGCGGGCGTTGAGCTGCACCTTGGCGCCAAAGGCCAGGCAGAGCTCTGCGTCGTGGGAGATATCGTCGCTCGCAATGCGGAACTCAGGAATCACGTGACGGACCACGCCGCCGAGCGAATCGCGAGCCTCAAAGATGGTGACGGGCACGCCGGCGCGCGTCAGGAAGAACGCCGTCGCCAGGCCGGCCGGACCGCCGCCGATAACGGCAACGTTGCGCTCGCCGTCGTTTGCGATGGCCTGGGCGCGTAGCTTGGGCAGCACGGCGGTCATGGCCTCGCGGGCGGCCTTGAGCTTGCTGGCGCGGATCTGGGCGCCCTCGGGCTCGTAGAACGCACGCTCGCAGGCACGGCCGCAGGGATGCGGGCAGATGGTGCCGGTAATGAACGGCAGGGCGTTGCGCTCGATGATGATGTTGAGCGCGTCCTCGTAGCGGCCCTCGTCAACAGCCGCCAGATAGGCGGGAATATCCTGCTGGATGGGGCAGCTCGTGCGGCACGGCGTGGTAAAGCAGTCGGAAAGCGGGCTCTTGCCGGCGACCTTGCGGTCGGGCAGCGGGCGCAGCGGCTTCTTGTAGAGCGGGTTGGTGAGCGAGTCGGTCTGGATTGCGGTCACGGCCTCGAGCGAGACGCCCGCGAACGGCTTGCCATCCAGGTCGGTAAACTCGCCGGCCATCTGGCTAAAGCGCTCGTAGCCACCGGGCTTGAGCACGTCGGTCGCCAGGGTAACGGGCCAAATGCCGGCATCGTACAGGGCGCGGATGTTGTAGACCGTGGCACCGCCGGAGTAGCTGATGCGCAGTTTGCCATCGAACTGCTCGGTAATGCGGCGGGCGGCCTCGATGGTCAGCGAGAACAGCGAACGGCCGGACATGTACATCTCGGTGGAGGGCAGCTCGTTTCTCGTCACGTCGACGGGGAACGTGTTGGTCAGCTTGACGCCGAACTCCAGGCCGCGCTCGGCGCACAGGGCAATCAGGCGCTCGAACATGGGCACGGCATCGGCCCACTGCAGGTCCTCGCGGAAGTGCGTGTCATCGAAGACGATGTAGTCAAAGCCCAGCTCGTTGAGGCGCTGACGTGCAAACTCATAGCCCAGCAGCGTGGGGTTGCACTTGATGTAGGTGTTGAGGCCCTTCTCGGTGATCAGATAGGTCGCGATGCGCTCGATCTCGGCCGGCGGGCAGCCGTGCAGGGTAGACTCGGTGATGGAGTTGGAGACGCGCGCCGGGATGGACTCGACAAACGCGGCGTCAACATGCTCAAACTTGTCCAGGTTAGCGAGCGCCCACGTGCGGCACTCATTCCAAACCTCGGAGCCGCTGGCGTCCTTCATGCCCTCGATGTAGGCGTCGACCTTGGGGCTCTTGATGCCCTCGAGGTCATAGCCCACGGACATGTTGAAGACAAAGCCGTCCGGGCTGCCCAGGCCGTACTCGCGAGCGATGAGGTGGCAGGCAAACCATGCCTTCACGTACTCGGCAAAGGCCTGCGGAACCTCGAGCTCGGTCGACCACTCGCAGTTGTAGCACTCGTCCTGCGCCACGATGCAGGGCTTGTTCACACACTTGGAGAGCTCCTCGCCGTCCATAACCTGAACGGTCTTGAGCTCAAAGAAGCGGGAACCGGCCACGTAGGATGCCACGATGTTCTGGGCAAGCTGCGTGTTGGGGCCGGCGGCCGGGCCAAACGGAGTCTCGATGCGCTCGTCAAAAATGGGAAGCGCGCCCTCCTGGTTGGTCGTGACCATCTTGCGCACGCCAAAGACGGCGCCCTGAGTCTTGTGCTCCTCGATGATCCAGTTCATCAGCTGCGAAAACGGGATCGGCCTCATGATGTCGCTCATAGTGAGCTCCTCTCTGTAACGCCCGGCGAGACCGCGCGGCGGGCGCAAATACGGTGTAGCGCTAGCACAGCGCCGGCGACCCCGCGGAGGTCGCCTATACGCGCGTCGGATGCGGCGAAACATCCGACGCGCGCGAATCTACTTGTAATTAGTAGGCGCGATCGTTGAGCGTGCTCCAGAGCTTCTTGGACTCGGCCATGGTCCACGCGTTGATCTTGTCCTCATCAATGCCAACGAACTCGCGATCCTTGTACAGGACGCGGCCGTTGATGATGGTGGTGCGGCAGTTTTTGCCCATCATGCCAAAGAGCATGTGGCCGTCGATGTTCTCCTCGCTCAACGGCGTAAAAGGCTTGTAGTCCATAACGATGACGTCGGCGGCAGCGCCGGCCTCGAGCACACCAAGCTTGCGATCGAAGTACTTGCTCGCCATCTTGGCATTGTTCTCGAACAGCATGGTCATGGCCTCGCACCAGCCCACGTTGGGCATAGCGGCGTTGTGGCGCTGAATGATCAGGAAGACCTTAAGGCTCTCGAGCATATCGTGAGTGTAGGCGTCGGTGCCCATGCACACGGGAATGCCGCGGCGGAAGAACTCGAGCACGGGGGCACAGCCCACGGCGTTGCCCATATTGGATTCGGGGTTGTTGACGAGCCAGGTGCCGGACTCCTTGACGATGTCCATCTCGGCAGGTGTCACGTGGATGCAGTGGCCGAGCATGGTGTCGGGACCGAGCAGGTTGTGCTGCAGCAGGCGCTCGACGGGGCTGATGCCGCCGCGGTTGAGGCGGGAGTCCCACACGTCATTCATGCCCTCGCACACATGGATGTGGAAACCGGTCAGGCCGTTGTTGGCCTCGGCCATCTTGTCCATGGTCTCGTCCGAAAGCGTAAAGGTGGCGTGACCGCCAAACATGGCGGCGATCATGTGGTTGTCGTTATCGCGACGCTCCTTGGCGGCCCACTGGGCAAACTCGGCGTTCTCGGCAATGGCCTGGTCGCATTTTTCCTGACCGCGGCGGTCGGAGACCTCGTAGCACAGGCACGAACGCATGCCCAGCTCCTGAGCGGCGTCCTTAATGGTAAAGAGGCTGCCCGGAATCTCGCAGAAGCTCGCATGGTGATCGAAGATCGTGGTGACGCCGTCGCGGATGGAATCCAGAATCGTGGCATAGGCGCTGGCCTTGGTGCCGTCGAGCGTCAGGTTGTCGTCGATCTTCCACCACTGCTGCTCAAGATTCTCCAGGAAGTTGGTGGGGTTGCAGCCCTTAATGGCAAGGCCGCGGGCCAGACCCGAGTAGATGTGGGTGTGGCAGTTGATAAGTCCGGGCATGATGAGGTTGCCCTGGGCGTCGACGTACTCGGCATCCGGGTACTTGGCCTTGAGCTCGCGCTCGGGGCCCACTTCGACGATCGTATCTCCGTCAATGGCGACCGCACCGTTGGGAATGAACGGAGTCTGAGCGTTGCGGGTAAAGACGGAACCGTTAGCGACCAGAAGCATAAATGCTCCCTTCAACATCAGGGGCGGGGTTTGACACCTCTGACATGGCGGAAGTGCGAAGCGCCGGCCTACACCGGAAACGGGCCCTCTCCCGTCAACGCTTCACCAAAGGGACGAGCCCTTTGAAGTGCGGCTTGGCGCCGCATGGCGCCGGCGGACGAGGCGATGCGTCCGCCGGCGAATAGCACCGAATTGGTTACTTCTTGCTCTCGGGCAGGACCAGATTCACAGCGGCATCCTTGGCGGCATCGATGTGCTGAGCCACGACCGGCGTCTGCGGAAGGATCAGGTTGAGCACGATGGCCATGATGGCGGTGGGGGTTACGGCGTTGGAGCCGATGACGGTGGACACCCAGGTGGGCATGCCCTCGCCGGCAAGGCAACCGCTGGCCATCCAGATACCCAAGCCAAAGACAACGGAGGTGCCGACGATGGTGGTGGTGCGCTGCGTGAGGCCCTCGCGGGTGAACATGCGCACACCGTTCATGGTGATGGTGCCAAAGACGCCGACGGTCGCGCCGCCGATAACAGGCTGCGGGATGGCGGAGAGCACGGCAGAGAGCTGCGGGAACAGACCGGCGATGGCAAAGACGGCCGCGATGATCACAAAGACCCACTTGTTGACGACCTTGTTGGAGCAGATGATGCCCACGTTCTGGCCAAGGGCGCTGGTGGGAAGACCGCCCAGCAGGCCGCCGACCATAGAAGTGAGGCCCTGGGACACGATAGCGCCGGAAAGCTCGCGCTCGGTGGGCATACGGTCGATGGAGCCCAGGCAGGCGGCGGAGACGTCACCGATAACCTGGATGGCAACCATGGGGAACACGACGGCGAGGGTAATGCAGACCTCGGGATCAAACTCGAGCGCGTAGGGCATGAGCTTGGGAAGAGCGAAGACCTGAGCGGTGGCGACGCTGGAGAAGTCGATCATGCCAAAGGGGATCGAAACGATCATGCCAACGATCATGCCAAAGAACACGGATCCCAGCTTGAGCGTGCCCTTTCCAAAGTTGGCGAGCGCGAAGACGACGGCGAAGGTGATAAGAGCGACGCACCATGCCTGCGGGGTGCCCCACAACGGCGTGCCCATGCCACCGGCCATGTATTTGACGGCCGTGGGATAGAGAGAGACGCCAATGGAGAAGATGACCGTGCCGGTCACGACGGGCGGGAACAGCCACTTAATCTTGCTGTAGGCCAGACCAAAGAGGACCGCGACGGCACCGCCAACGATCTCGCCGCCCAGCAGCGCGCCAAAACTAAAGCCCGAGGCGCCCATGGCCTGAAGGGCCGGCAGGAACGCGAACGAAACGCCCATGACGATGGGCAGGCCGCCGCCAATGCGACGGAAGGGAGCGAAGGCCTGAAGGGCCGTGTCGATCGCCGAAAGAATGAGTGCAACCTGAATGATGTCGGTGCTCTGCTGGCTATTAAAGCCGTAGACGCCGGCCATGATGACCGCCGGGGTAATGATGCCGGCAAACGATGCCAGTACATGCTGAAGGGCACACGGGATCATTTCCTTAACGGGCGGCATGCCTTCGCGAGTGAACAGGGCTTCAGTGCCGTTCGTAACCGTCTCCTGGGTCATTTGACCACCAATCCTCGAAATAGTTGTTTTCGCATCTAACGCTCTATTGTGACGCAGTGCGGGGTTGAGGTTGTGCCTTCGTTGCATATCGTATTAAAGATGATTCTCATTCTCAATAATAATTTTTTGTTATCAGACTATTCTTCAGCTGAGATAATGCATTTCCGCAGGTCAGGAAAGTGTCTGGTCAAAATGACATCTTACTTTTCTTTTGGTCAACCGTTTACCGCTAAATTCCTACCGTTCGTCTGTATTACGCAATGTACCTGCGGATATACGAGTCAATAGACACCGTGTTACCATGATAAAAAATTGTTATGAACACTTCGATAGAACCCAAAGGAGTTGCCCGTGAACGAGACCGTACGCCGCTTTTTGCCGATGGTCGATTTCCTGGAGCAGGTACTCGGTAAGAACAGCGAAATCGTGCTGCACGATTTCTCGGATCCCGACCACGCCATCGTCGATATTCGCAACGGCATCGTGAGCGGCCGTAAGGTCGGCGGTCCCGCCACCGATCTGGCACTCAAGATCATGCACGATGGTAAATATCGCGATCTGCCGTTCATTACGGGCTACGAAGGCCGCGGTGCCGGTGGCAAGACGCTGGAGTCGGCGACGTACTTCATTCGCGAGGACGGCGAGATCGTCGGCATGCTCTGCGTCAACACCGATCTTTCGGCCGTGCGCAACATCAGTGCCATGGCCCAGCAGCTTATGGCCTGCTTTGACGCCGCTCCCGCACGCACCGAGCCCTCCCCCATCGAGGTCGAAAGCCTTTCGGAGTCCACGCAGGAGCTCATCGACCGCAGTATTTCCGAGCTGCTGAGCGCTCGCGGGCTGGATGTGACGTCGCTTGGTCAAAGCGACCGCGTGGAAGTCATTCGCCACCTCAACGGCAACGGAGTGTTCATGCTCAAGGGCGCCGTAGCCTGCGCCGCCACCGCGCTGGGCATCTCGGAGCCCAGCGTCTACCGCTACCTGCAAAAAGTCCGCAAGGAAGGCTAACCCGCTGACTCCTTGGGGACGGAGGAAAACGGATCATTTTTGTCGCATCGCTTGACAAAAGACCCTGCAGTTCACACGCACTGCAGGGTCTTTTTGCATGTCATGTTTAGTTGTTGCCAACCCCTTAGAGAGCGGCGACGACCTCAATCTCAACCAGACCGCCGGCCGGAAGGGCGGCAACCTGGAAAGCGCTGCGCGCGGGGAACGGAGCCTCGAACTTGGAGGCGTAGATCTCGTTCACGGCAGCGAAGTCGGCAATGTCGGCCAGATAGACCGTGGTCTTAACGACATCGGCAAAGGTGGCGCCGGCAGCGGTCAGCAGGGCCTCGACGTTAGCAAGGGACTGCTTAGCCTGGGCCTCGACGCCCTCGGGCATCTTGCCGGTTGCGGGGTCGATGCCCAGCTGGCCGGACAGGAACACCATGTTGCCGGTCTGGATGCCGGGGGAATACGGGCCGATGGCTGCAGGTGCGTTATCGGAAGACACGACGGTCTTGCTCATGTTTTTCTCCTTACGATCAGATAGAGAGCGTGAGCGCGGCGTTCACACCGGGAGGCACAATTCGGTCTGAACACCGCGCTTGATTTGGGATAGTACTCAAGGTTTCCGCGCAATGCAAGATTATTATCACGTTGCGAGAATATTTTATCGCCCAACGGTTTCCCCGAACCGCTGAACGGTTCTCATGTGGAGCAGCCAGTCCAAGCTGCTGAAGACTTTATCCAGCTTGGAGCACGGGCGTCGCCCACCGCAGCGACGCCACTATACTTTTGAATATCTGAGCATTTTGAAAGGCAGGATATGACCGCAACCGCCAGTCGAACCACCAACCGCAGGCCCGAGCTTTTGGCCCCCGCCGGAGGCCCCGAGCCCTTTGCCGCCGCACTCGCTGCCGGGGCAGACGCCATCTACTGCGGCATGGGCAGCTTCAACGCCCGCCGCAAGGCAACCAACTTTACCGATGAGGCCTTTGAGCAGGCCTGCCGCGCCGCGCATCTGGCCGGCTCGCGCGTCTACGTCACGGTCAACATCGTCATCAAGCAGTCCGAGATGGGCGATGCGTTGCAACTCATCCACCGCTGCTCCACGCTGGGCGCCGATGCCTTCATTATCCAGGACTGGGGCCTGTTCTTTGAGGTCAAGCGCACCATGCCCGGCATCGAGACACACATCTCGACCCAGGCGAACATCCATGATGACCGTGGGACTATCTGGTGCCGCGAGCAGGGCGCCGACCGCGTGACCCTCTCGCGCGAGCTCTCCATCGACGAAATCGCTGCCATTCACAATGCCGCGCCCGACGTTGACCTTGAGGTCTTTAGCCACGGCGCCATCTGCTTTTGTTACTCGGGCCTGTGCCTGCTGTCGAGCTTTGCCATGGCGGGCCGCTCGGCCAACCGCGGCATGTGCGCTCAGCCCTGTCGCCTGCCTTACGAGCTGATTGACGAGAACGGCCGCTCGCTCTCCCCTGCCGGTCGCGAGCGCGCGCTGTGCCCGCGCGACACCAATACTTCGCAGCTCGTTCGCCGTCTGTATGACGCCGGCGCCGCATCGCTCAAGCTCGAAGGCCGCATGAAAGCCCCCGATTACGTATATTCCATCGTCGACGTGTATCGTCATCAGATTGATGACATGCTGGCCGGGGTCGCCGTAGATAAGGACGAGGACGCCGCCCGCCAGCGCCAGCTCAAACGCTGCTTCAACCGCGACTTTACGCACGCCTACCAAGACGGTACCTCGGGTGACGAGATGATGAGCTACGAGCGTTCCAACAACCGCGGCCAGATCGTGGGCACGGTGCTCGGCAGCCGCCTGTCCAACCGCGATGTGCGCGGGCTCAAGCCCGACGACCGCCGTCGCCGCGCTGCCATCGCCCGCATTGAGCTGTTTGAGCCCGTGGGCAAGGGTGACCTGCTGGAGCTTCGTCACGACGATGAGTTTGACCAGTTCCTGACCACCATTGCCGCCGAGGATGCCGCTGCCGGCGACATCATCGAGTGCCGCGTGCCCCGTAGCATGCCCGAGGGTTGCCGTGTACGCGTGATTCGAAGCCAGCGCGCTATCGACGCCGCCGGCGCCGCGCTCAAACGCGATGTGCTGCGCCGCCGCGCCGTAGACGTGACCGTCGTGGCGCGTCTGGGCGAGCCGTTTACCGTGACGCTCACCTGCTGCGACGACCCCACGCTCGCTGCCGCTGCGACCGGCTTTACCGTCGAGGCCGCCAAGACCCGCGCCGTCGAAGCGTCCGATCTGGTTGAGCATGTAGGCCGCATGGGCTCCTCGCCCTTTGAGGCCGCGAGCTTTGACGTTTCGCTCGACGCCGGCTGCGGTATGGGCTTCTCCGCCGTGCACAAGGTGCGCGCCGCCGCCTGTAAAGCATTGGAGGAGGCCATTCTGGCGCCGTACGAGGAGCGCGCGAAAACGCTTGAGTTGCCGGTACTCGACAAATGTACGCACGCCATGCCCGAGCATTACCGCGACGAGCCGCATATCTGCGCCACCGTCACCACGCTCGAAGCCGCCGAGGCAGCTCGCGCCGAGGGCGCCGCGCGCATCTATATGACCACCGACGCGCTCGAGACTGTCGGACTCTCCCCTGCCGATGCATTTGAGCAGGGTATCGTGCCCGTACTCGACGAGGTCTGCCGCACCGTCGACCACGAGCGCGTCGATCCCTGGATCAATGCCGGAGCCACCGTCGCCGTCGGCAATATCTCCGAGCTCGCCGTAGCCGCGCATGCCGGCGCCACGGCCGAGATTCGCTCTTGCCTGCCGGTGCACAACACGCCCTGCATGGAGGCGCTTGCCGAGCGCGGAGCCGGTGCGTTTTGGCTCTCGCCCGAGATCACGCTCGACGAGATTGTCTCGCTCGGCGCCACCGCGCCCGCGGCTCTGGGCATCACCGTCTTTGGCCGCCCGCGCGTCATGACGAGCGAGCATTGCATTCTGCAGGTTGCCAACGGCTGCATCCACGATTGTGCCAACTGCCGCCTGCGTGCCCGCAAGCTCTCGCTCAAGAATATCGACGGCAAGGTCATGCCCGTCCGCACCGACACTCACGGCCGCTCTCGCCTGTACGATGCCTACCCCATCGACCTCACGCCGCAGGTTGCTCAGCTGCTCGATGCCGGCGTGCGTCGTCTCATGGTGGACGGAACGCTGCTCGAGGCGGATGAGGTGGGCCGTGCCGTCGCCCGCGTCCGTCGTGCCGTCGAAGCAGCGCAGGCCGGCCGCAAGCCCGCCGCCCGCCTGCGCGGGGCGACCTCGGGCTGCATGTTTGTGGGAATCAGCTAACCGAAAGGCTTACACGTGAACGAAGAACCTCAAGTCCTTTACTGCGACGCCTGGCTCATGGCCATCGACAAGCCCGCCGGCATGATCGTCCACGGCGACGGCACCGGCGAGCGCACGCTCACCGACTACGCCAGCGACCTGCTGCTGGCGATGGGTGACGGCTTTGCCGCGACCGACATGCAGCCGCTCAACCGCCTGGACCGCAACACCACCGGCGTGGTGTTGTTTTCGCTCGACAAACAGACGCAGCCCGCCTTTGACCAGATGGTGATCGACCACGCCTTCGAAAAGCACTATCTGGCGCTGGCCGAGGGCAAGATCGACTGGAACGAGAAGCTCATCGACAAGCCCATCGCCCGCGACCGTCACGACAGCCGAAAGATGCGCGTCGGCGCCAGCGGCAAGCCGTCTCAAACTCGCGTGAAGGTGCTCAAACGTCTTAAGAGCCGTCGTGGCCTGCCCGCGCGCTCGTATATCGATGTCGAGTTGCTCACCGGCCGCAAGCACCAAATCCGTGTGCACCTGGCAAGCGAGCATCATCCCCTGGTTGGCGACGACCTGTACGGAACGCCGCGCCCCTGCGGCCTGATGCTCCACGCCCACAGCGTGTCCTTCACGCATCCCGTAACCGGCGAGCACATCCACATCGAAGCCCCCTGCCCCTGGGAGCCCTAAACCACCACAATGGGGACAGGCACCTTTGTGGTGGTTTTGCCGCAATGGTTCAACCGCGGTCCCAAAACGTCTCGATCTGTAACAGTTAGAACCCATTTTCCGGTCTATCTGTTACAGATCGAGACATTCAAATCCCCCTTAAGGGAAAATCTCAATCTGTAACAGTAGCTCGGCAAAATCAGTCCCAGATGTTACAGATTGAGACAAAGGGACGGCGCGGTTCGGAAGTATCTCAATCTGTAACACCTAGCCCACTTTTAACGGTCCAGTTGTTACAGACTTAGACAAACCGGCAGACAACGAAAGCGGCAACGCCCGTGATGGACGTTGCCGCTTTTCTATTGAGAAAACTACTCGGTTTTCGTTACTAACCACCACAATGGGGACAGGCACCTTCGTGGTGGTTTTGGCCTTGTCTCGCTGTTAGACAGTGATGACGTTGTCCATTGCCCGGTACTTGGCGGGGACCTCGCCTGCGGTAATAATCGTTGCGTCGCGGAAGTCCGCGAACTTGACGGGCGCCACCATGCCAAATTTACTGGCGTCCGAGATTACGAAGCGTTTGGCGGTATGGCGCATCGAGATACGCTTGACCTGTGCTTCCTCGATATCGGGCGCCGTGAAGCCCTGCTCGGCGGCAATGCCGTTAGAGCCCCAAAAGCCACAGTTGAAGTTGTAGCGGTCTAAGGTTGCCAAGGCATCGGGGCCAACGAGCGCCTCGGTCTCGGGTTTGAGCTCGCCGCCCAACACCACGGTACGCATGCCGCGCAAAGCAAGGTGCTGAGCATGGAGCACGGAATCGGTCACATAGGTGACATCTTCAAGGTGTGGAAGATGCTCGATGAGCCTGAGCGTCGTCGAGCCCGAGTCGATGTATACAAAGCTCTCGGGCTCCACAAGCGCCGCCGCACGGGCGCAGATACGCTCCTTGTCGTCGTTATGGAGGTCGCTGCGCTCATTAAGCGTTAGGTCGCGCGTCACGTGCGCGCGCTCAAGACTCGTCGCTCCACCGTGGACCTTGGCGATGCGATGAGCTCGGTCGAGCGTCTGCAGGTCGCGCCGAATGGTAGACGCCGTCACGCCCAGGGCTTCGGCAAGCTCCGGCACGGTAACCGAGCCGGCCTGCTGCACCATCGACACGATCGCGTTGAGCCTATCTTCCGCAAGCATCGCTTACTCCTCCTCGGGGTACACAACTCCCCAGTCGGCGCGGAGCTTGGTCATAAGCTCCATAACATCAGAAGCATAATCCAGCAGCTCGCGCTTGGAGTCGTCGCCGGCAACGGCCTTCTCCAGGTCGGCCATCTCATAGCACAGGGCGTAAGCCTCGGTGCCGGCGTGGACCTCCTCGCGGTGGCCGTCCGCAGTCCACACGATGGTCGCGTGATCGGCACGCGGATATTCATTGACCTCGATGTAGCACTTGTCGAAGCTGATGACCGAGCGCTTGGGCTGCTTGGAGTGGAGCGTAAGGCTCACGACGCCCAGCTGCTGCTCGGCATTTCGGCAGACGATGCCACCCGCGACGTCAACGCCAGTCTCGCAGGTGTTGCCCAGCGAAACGACCTCAGCGGGCTGGCTTGCCATAAAGAGGCGCATGACGGACAGGGCATAGACGCCAATATCGAGCATGGCACCGCCAGCAAGGTTGCGATTGAAAAAGCGGTTGGCCAGGTCGCCGTACTCCTTGTAGCTGCCAAAGTTGAGCTGGGCGAGGTTCATGCGTCCAAAGTCGCCGGCATCCATGCGGCGGCGCAGCTCCTGATACAAGGGCATGTGGAGCACCGTGGTGGCATCCATAAGGACCACGTTGTGCTCGTCGGCGATGGCACGGGCCTCGTCGAGCTCGGCAGAGTTGAGGGTAATGGCCTTCTCGCAGAGTACGTGCTTACCAGCTGCCAGAGCGGCTCGCAGGTAGGTGATATGCGTGTTGTGCGGCGTGGTGATATAGACTGCGTCAATGTTAGGATCGGCGTAGAGGTCCTCGACCGTTTCATAGACCTTCTCGATGCCATATTGCTCGGCAAAAGCCTGAGCCTTGGACAGAGTGCGGTTGGCAACGCCCGCAAGCTTGCGGCCGGCAAGAGCGAGAGACTGGGCCATCTGGTTGGCGATAACGCCGCACCCGATCACAGCCCAACGAAGCTCGGGAGCCGTAAAAATATCGTTGGGGAACGGCTGATCCTGGACCGAGGCAAACGCCGCCTTTGCGGCTGCCTCGGCGTCGAGCGGAGCCTGTTTGGAATCTGCCATGATGTGCCTCCTGAGTTATCGGAAGTCCTTTATTTCTAACAACCCTATATTCGCACAATTGCGCGCGTATCTGCTCGTGTTTGCGTGTTTATTTGCTTATCAGTCTTTATTTAGCCATAGTTGGCAGATGTTTGTGCAGTTATGCGCATTATCGCGCAAGGCTATGCGCATAAATGCGCATGCAACGATCCTTGTGAAACATAAAGGGGCAGAGCACCATAGCCATAAAAGACAGAGTAGGCCGTATTACTCCACCCCTCTGGGGGCATCAGACATCAAAGGACCGTCCCAAACTGTCGGCACATTGAGACTGTCCCCCCAACGACTGGTCATTTAAGTCTGTCCCCAATGAGTGGGGATAGAAAAAGGCCCGGGTGCCGTGGGGCATCCGGGCCTTTGCTAGCAACTTGATGTTGCGGGCAGCTTAGAACTTGTGGCCGCACTTCTTGCAGACGCGCAGCTTGTTCTTGCCGTCCTTCTCGTGACCGACGCGGGTAACCTTACCGCACTCGGGGCAGACGAGATTGACGTTGGAGGCGTCGATGGGAGCCTCCTGCGAAACGATGCCGCCCTGCTGGTTGGCAGCGTTGGGCTTGACGGCCTTCTTGACGACCGAAACGCCCTCGACAACGACCTTGTTCTCGGCGGGGAGAGCACGCAGGACAACGCCCTGCTTGCCGCGATCCTTACCAGAGAGAACCTGGACCTTATCGCCCTTCTTGATATACATATATCTCCCCTAACTACAGGGTCTCGGGAGCGAGCGAGACGATCTTCATGTACTTCTTGTCACGAAGCTCGCGAGCGACGGGCCCGAAGATACGGGTGCCGACGGGCGAACCATCGTTGTTGATGACAACGCAGGCGTTCTCATCAAAGCGAATGTAGGAGCCATCCTTGCGGCGGATCTCCTTAACGGTGCGAACGACGACGCAACGGACAACGTCCTTCTTCTTGACGTTGGCGCCAGGGGTAGCCTCCTGGACAGCACCGATGAACACATCGCCGATGCCTGCATAACGACGCTTGGAACCGCCAAGCACCTTGATGCAGCGAATCTTGCGAGCGCCGGAGTTGTCGGCGACGTTCAGCATGGTTTGCATCTGAATCATGGTAGATGTTCCTCCGAACTAAGAACCGAAGAGAGGTGCGCAGCCTTTATACGGCCCGTGGTATGCAAGCCAGGCATACGCACATCTTCGGAAACGTACAAGTCGTAAGAGCGACTGCTTATTTAGCGCGCTCGACGACCTCGATGAGGCGCCAACGCTTCATCTTGGACATAGGACGGGTCTCCATAACGCGGACGGTATCGCCCACGCCAGCCGTGCACTCCTCGTCGTGAGCGTGCAGCTTCTTGGAGCTGGTCATCATCTTGCCGTACTTGGGGTGACGCTTGCGCTCGGTGATGGTGACAACAATGGTCTTGGCACCGGAGACGGAGGTAACGACACCCGTACGGACCTTACGCGAGTTACGCGAATCAGTCATGTTCTCTCCTTAGGTCCTACTCGGCGACAGCGGACTTCTCCGCTGCGATCTCGCGGGCGCGCTGCTCCGTGAGGACGCGAGCGATGTCCTTCTTCACGGTGTTGACGCGAGCGGTGTTGTCCAGCTGGCTGGTGGCCATCTGGAAACGAAGGTTAAAGAGCTCGGCGCGCATTTCCTTCAGCTTCTCAACGAGCTGAGCGTCCGAGAGCTCACGAATCTCTGCGGGCTTCATTAGTTCTCCTCCTTGGCGGCGGCGGCGTCCTCAGCAGCCCACTTGGCCTCGAGAGCGGCCTCCTCAGCCATCTCCTTCTCGATGCGCTGCTCAGCGTTCTTAGCAGCAACAATCTTGGTCTTGATGGGGAGCTTGTGCTGCGCAAGACGCAGAGCCTCGCGAGCGACCTCCTCGGGAACACCCTTGACCTCGAACATGATGCGGCCGGGCTTGACGACGGCCACCCACTCCTCGGGGTTACCCTTACCAGAACCCATGCGAGTCTCGGCAGGCTTCTTGGTGATGGGCTTATCGGGGAAGATCGTGATGTAGACACGACCGCCACGCTTCATGTAGCGGGTCATGGCAATACGAGCGGCCTCGATCTGACGGTTGGTGATCCAATGGGCCTCGAGAGCCTGGATACCAAACTCGCCGAAATGCAGCTCGGTATTACCCTTGGCCTGGCCCTTCATGGAGCCACGCTGCACCTTGCGGTGAAGAATACGCTTAGGGGCAAGCACTACTGACCCCTCCTCTCGGAGTTACGACGACGAGGACGGGAAGAGCCCTCGAGTGCAGGGTTGGGAACAGGCTGGCCCGGGAGCTTCTCGCCCAGGTAGATCCAGACCTTCACGCCGCAAGCGCCCATGGTGGTGCTGGCGACAGCCGTGCCATAGTCGATCTTGGCACGGAGGGTGTGCAGAGGCACGCGACCCTCACGGTACCACTCACGACGGCCCATCTCGGCACCGCCGAGACGACCGGAGCACTGGATACGGATGCCCTTGGCGCCGGCCTTGCGGGCGGACTGGACAGCCTTGCGCATAGCGCGACGGAAGGCAACGCGGCCCTCGAGCTGCTCAGCGATAGACTGAGCAACGAGGTTGGCGTCGAGCTCGGGGCGCTTGATCTCGACAACGTCGACGGAGAACTGGCCCTTGGAGACGCCAGCGACCTTCTCGAGCTCAGTGCGGAGGGTATCGATCTCGGCACCCTTCTTACCGATGACAACGCCGGGGCGAGCGGTGAGGATGATGACCTTCACCTTGTCGCCAGCGCGCTCGATCTCGACGCGGGAGACAGCTGCGCGGGAAAGACGCTTCTCGAGGTACTTGCGAATCTCGAGATCGTTACCGAGGGTCTTAGCGTAATCCTTCTCTGCGAACCAGCGGGAGCGCCAGTTCTCGGTGATGCCAAGACGGAAGCCGGTGGGGTAGACTTTCTGACCCATACAGCTTTACGCCTCCTTTCGAGGAGCAACGACGACGGTGATGTGGGAAGTACGCTTCAGAATGCGAGAAGCGGAACCCTTGGCGCGGGGACGGATGCGCTTAAGCGTCGGACCCTCGTCAACATAGGCAGCGGCGACAACCAGGTTGTCGGCACGCAGACCGTTGTTGTTCTCGGCGTTCGCAACGGCGGAACGGAGAACCTTCTCGACATCCACGGCGACGGCGCGGTCGCAGAAGTGGAGGATGTCGAAGGCCTGAGCGACAGGCTTGCGGCGGATCAGATCGACCACCAGGCGGGCCTTGCTGGGGGAAACACGCACGTACTTAGCGACGGCGCGAACCTCGGTGGCCTCAGTTTCAATAGACTTAGTTGCCATTTACGGTTAACCCCCTATTTGGCCTTGTGGCCACGGAACGTACGAGTCGGCGCGAACTCGCCGAGCTTGTGACCAACCATGGACTCGGTAACATACACGGGCACATGCTTGCGGCCGTCGTGGACGGCGATGGTGTGACCAACCATCTCGGGGAAGATGGTGGACGCGCGGGACCAGGTCTTCACGACGTCCTTCTTGCCAGCCTCGTTCATCGCGGTGATACGCGAGAGAAGGCGAGTCTCCACGAACGGGCCCTTTTTGAGACTTCTGCTCATAAGTGCTTTCTCCTAAAACTCGGTATCCGAAATTACTTCTTACGGCGACGAATGATGTGCTGGTTCGAGACCTTCTTCTTCTTGCGCGTACGAAGGCCCTTCGTCGGCTTACCCCAGGGGGTAACGGAGGGACGACCAGAGGTGTGGTTCTTGCCCTCGCCACCGCCGTGCGGGTGGTCGACAGGGTTCATGACGGTACCGCGGACGGTCGGGCGCACGTTCATGTGACGCTTACGGCCGGCCTTGCCGATGACGATGTTGGAGTGATCGGCGTTGCCGACCTCACCGACGGTGGCGCGGCAGGTAACGAGGATGCGGCGCATCTCGGAGGAAGGCATACGGACGATGGCGTACTTGCCCTCCTTACCCATCAGCTGGCAGGAGTTACCGGCGGAACGGGCGATAGCGGCGCCCTTGCCCGGCTGGAACTCGACGGCGTGGATGAGCGTACCGACGGGGATGTCGGCGAGGGGCAGAGCGTTGCCCGGCTTGATGTCGGCGTCAGAACCGGACATGATGGTCTGACCGACCTCGAGGCCCTTGGGGGCCAGGATGTAGCGCTTCTCACCGTCAGCGTAGTGCAGCAGAGCGATGCGAGCGGAACGGTTCGGATCGTACTCGATCGTGGCAACCTTGGCGGGCACGCCGTCCTTGTTGCGCTTGAAGTCGATCACGCGGTAACGACGCTTCACGCCGCCGCCCTGGTGGCGGGTGGTGATGCGGCCGTTGTTGTTACGACCGGCCTTCTTGGGCAGGGGCTCGAGAAGAGACTTCTCGGGCTTGGTGCAGGTGATCTCGGAGAAGTCGGAGATCGTCTGCCAACGCCTACCAGCGGAGGTCGGCTTAAGGTGCTTTACAGCCATTACAATCCCTTTCAATAGGAATCCGTTAGCCATCGCAGACAGGGATTCGAGGTTCTGCCTCGGGTGCGATGACACCGGACGTATACACGGTTCCGGGCGTGTCCATTTTATACGCCCAAAACCTTGAGCTCCCGCCTCCCCTATTTGGGAGGCATGAGCTCACTCAACAGCAGCGAGTCTTAGGCCTGGTTGCCAAAGACCTCGATGGTGTCGCCCTCGGCCAGCGTGACGATGGCCTTCTTCCAAGAACGGGTCTTGCCGGCGACATAGCGCACGCGCTTGGTCTTAGGCTTGACCGTCAGGGTGTTCACGCGAACGACCTTGACGCCGAAGATCTCCTCGACAGCGTCCTTGATCTGATACTTGTTAGCATCCTTGGCGACCTCGAACGTGTACTTGTTCAGCTCCATGCCGGAGAAGGAACGCTCGGACACGATCGGACGGATGATGATCTCGTGGGCGGTCATTTATGCAAGCACCTCCCCGAAGTGAGCGGCGATGTCGGCGGGCATCAGCACAGCGTTATTGTTGACGAGATCGTAGGTGTTGGCCTCGTCAGCGGTGATGATGAACGTCTTGGGAATGTTGCGGAACGACAGGTAGGCGTTGACGTCCTCATCGCGAACGATGATGGTCAGACGCTTGCCCTCAAGACCGAGAGCCTTGAGCATGGCGACGGCAGCCTTGGTGGAAGGCTTCTCGAAGCCGTAGTCGTCGACGAGCACGAGCTCGCCATCGGCCAGCTTGGCGGACAGCGCGGAGCGCATAGCCAGCTTGACCTCCTTGTTGTTCATACGCTTAGCGTAGGAACGGGGCTTGGGGGCGAAGACAACGCCACCGTGACGCCACTGGGCAGCACGGATGGAACCCTGGCGGGCACGGCCGGTGCCCTTCTGACGCCAAGGCTTCTTGCCGCCACCGGAAACCTCAGAGCGACCCTTAGCAGACTGGGTGCCCTGACGCCAAGAGGCCATCTGGCACTTGACGATGTGGTGCATAACGTGGATGTTCGGCTCGATGCCGTACACCTCAGCGGCGAGCTCGGCCTCGGCGACCTTCTTGCCCTCGCTGTTCTTTACTTCAAACTTTGCCATTTAAGTGTTCTCCTTGGTATGACGCTGGGCTAAATGGGCTGGGCCCTTAGGCCATACGGATGGCGACGAGACCATTCTTGGCACCCGGGACAGCGCCCTTGACCAAGATGAGGTTCTGCTCGGCATCGATGCGGACAACGGAAAGGTTCTTGACGGTAACGCGCTCGTTACCCATGTGACCGGCCATCTTGACGCCCTTGAGGACGCGCGCAGGATAGGCGCACTGACCGATAGAACCGGGGTGACGCTGGAAGTGAGAACCATGCGTCATAGGACCGCGGCGCTGACCCCAGCGCTTGATGCGACCCTGGAAGCCCTTACCCTTGGAGGTACCGATGACGTCGACCTTCTCGACATCAGCGAAATCAGCGACGGTAACGACCTCGCCGACCTTGTGCTCCTCGCCGTTCTCGACGCGGACCTCACGAAGGAAGCGGACAGGCTCGACGCCAGCCTTAGCGAAGTGACCAGCCATGGGCTTGTTCACGTTCTTGGCCTTGATGTCGCCGAAACCGATCTGGACGGCGTCATAGCCGTCGGTTGCCTGAGTTTTAACCTGCGAGACAGCGCAGGGGCCAGCCTGGATGACCGTGACGGGAACGACGTTATCGTCCTCGTCCCAAACCTGGGTCATGCCAATCTTGCGGCCGAGAATCATGCTGATCAAGATATGATCCCAACTCTCGCGTGGTCTTGGGACAATGCGTACACCACCGAGCGTACGCCCCTAGAGGACCACTACTTACACGACGTGCTCCCCAGCCTTGTATTTCGCCCGGACTACCTGACAACCCTATTAAGCAGGCATTTTGTCCAGCCAGAATACTCCCCTGGTTACACACAGCTGTTTAGTATACACGGCTGCGGGCGTATCCATCGAGATTCATATTTCACTCACATTGTTTACGCAGGTAAAGTGCGTGGCACGTTCCCAGTGTGCGGCGGAGGGGGCGGGCCTGAGACATATTAAGGTTGCTGCTCTACAGTCCTGCTCACGACGGAGAGCACATTAAGTGCTCTCCTGTTCGTGCGGAACTCGCGACAACCTTAATATGTCTCAGGCCCGCCCCCTCCGCCGCACACTGGGAACGCCACGGTGATGTCTGCTTAACTCTGCTCGCTCAGCTAATTACTTTGTTGGGGATCCACTATTTGCTGGAGGGTGAACTTGCGTTGCATTGACTCGCCTTCTGCTTGTGGCTTTGCCTCATCAAAATCGAAGATCATGATGGCGCAGTTGGGGAGTTTTGTTGGGAGCCCGAAGCCCTCTGGGGCTGCAGCCTTGATGAATTGGCGGCTGGCGCTGCCGTGGCTTACTGCTAGGAGGGTTTCGATGCCCTCGGCGCCCATGATATTGGTGAGGGTGTCTACCATGCGCTCTTGCAGTGCCTGGCTTCCTTCTCCTCCGAATGGGATTAAGTCCTCGCCTGGATCCCAGACGTCGGTGGGCAGGGCGTCGTGGGGGCCTTCTTCGAAGGTGCCGTAGCTGCGCTCGATAATGCCTTCACAGGGCTCGACTGCTGCGTCCGGGCCGAGGAGCTCGCATGCGACGAGACTTGCCGTGTCCATGGCTCGGCCCAAAGGTGATGAGACCACTTTGTCGGGGACGACGCCGTGGGCTTTGAGCCATGCGGCTGCCATCCCGGCTTGCTGACGGCCTAAGTCGGTGAGCGGTGAATCGCAGCGGCCCTGGACCAGCTTTTTGACGTTGAACTCCGTCTGACCGTGGCGGAGTAGATACAGCTTCTTCATGCTCTCCCCTTCTGCATAACCTGCTTTGCCGGCATAGCCTTACTCGTGGGTATGCCCTACGTAGTCTTCGTCGATCGTAATCTTGGCAATCGACTTGGGATATTCCGATTCGACCCGTTGTGTCAGCGCGTGCTTTACGTCTTCGGCACTCATCTGCAGATCCGAGGGACGCACGCAGTCAAAGATCACGTTGGTGTGCGTAGGACCCGGCACGCAGCGCAGGTCATGAATCGAGAGGCGGCTATCGATCTCCTGGGCCATGGCGTGAATGCGCAAGCGCATGCTCGCCAGCTTGGGGTCATCGGTCACGATGGGATCGTAGTGAAGCGTAACGATCATGCCGTCTTCGTCCCTAAACGACTGCTCGATGTTATCGAGCGTGTCGTGACTTTCCAACGGGCTGTCCTCGGCCGCCATCTCGGCATGCGCACTTGCAAACTTCCTGCCCGGGCCGTAGTCGTGAACCATCAAATCGTGAACGCCCAAAACGCCGGGATAGCTCATGATCTTGTCTCGAATGTGCTTGACCAGCTTAGGATCGGGCGACTGGCCCAAAAGCGGGCTCACCGTATCCTGGATGAGCTCAAAACCGCTCCAGCCAATATAGGCGCCAACGGCAAGGCCGACCCATGCGTCAAGATTGATGTGCGTCACCTGCGAAACAATTGCGCACGCCAACACGGCGCCTGTGGCAAGGACATCGTTCTTGGAATCCTGCGCGGTCGCATGCAGCGTCTCGGACTCAATGCGATCGCCGAGCTTTTGGTTGAGGGCCGCCATCCACAGCTTTACAACCATCGAAAGTGCCAGGACTGCCACCAGGGCAAGCGAGAACTCGACAGGCTCCGGGTTGACAATACGCTCCACCGAGGACTTCACCAGTTCGATGCCAATAAGCAGCACGAGCGCCGCCACGACCAAACCCGAGAGATACTCGTAGCGACCGTGGCCGTAAGGATGCTCGGGGTCGGCCGGCTTGCTCGCCAGCTTAAAGCCCAGCACGCTCACGATATTCGAGCTGGCATCGGACAGGTTGTTCATGGCATCCGCCACAATCGAAACCGATCCCGACAGCACGCCAATTACGCCCTTCGCAGCGCATAGTGCCACATTGGCGAGAATACACACCACGCCCGTCAACGTGCCCACGCGCGCACGGTCGCCCTGCGCACGCTTAACAATCCACTCGACCATCTACATCCGCCCCCACGGTACTACCTATATATCTATTGCTCAAACGGATTGTAGTGTAGCCACTTTGTCCCCCAGATACAAAAAAGGCCGCAACCCACACGGGCCACGGCCTTGGAATATGGCAAAGGAATCGTCCTTGTGTCGCACAGGTTTACGCGCTTACTTCGGCCACGCTCTTCGAGGTTTCGGGTGAATCGGCTCCGTCCCCCGTCGTCTGTCCCTTCGCCGGCACCACGCCAAAGCAGTAGCTCAGCGCCGCAGACACCGCAAATGCCACACCGCCGGCAGCGCAGCACCACAGCAGGTTCGAGATGCCGCCCGTGGCAAAGCCAATGACCATAAGGACATTCGTCATGCCGATGGTATAGGCCGTAACGTGGCCCACGGCCGCAACAAGGCCTCCGACGGCGCCGCCAATGGCCATGCACGTCAGGCACCTGCCATATTTAAAGCCGCAACCGTACAGCGCCGGCTCGCTTACGCCGCCAAGAACACCCGAGATTGAGTAGCCCAGCATGAGCGCCTTCTCGTCCTTATCCGCAACGCGGAGCGACGCGCCAAAAGGCATGCCCCAAACGGCGAACGTCGCCATCGTCGCGGCAATCAGGATGCACGAATCCGTTCCCACACTCATAAACTGCGCGTACGCAAGCGATAGAACGACGTTGCTGACGCCCGCTATCTTTAGGAACTCCCAGCCCGCGGCAAGCCCCATGAGCGTGAGCAGCGACACGATGCCACCGGAATTGCCAAGCATAAACATAAGCTGGCCCAACAGCATGCCCAGATAGCTGCCCGCCGGTGCCGTAATACACAGCGAAACCGGAACCATGACGAGCATGGTCGCAAACGGAACAAACGAAAACGCCACGGCCTTAGGGATAACGCGCTTAAAGAAACACTCCACTCGCCATAGCACGGGCATCGAAATGAGAACCGGAATAACAGTCGTCGTGTAATCGTTGACCGGCGCAGGAAGCAGACCATACACGGAAGTCATCGATGCCCCCGTCGTCGATGCGGCATCGACAAGCTTGAGTAAATCGGGTGCAATCAATACGCCGCCCAGCATCATGCCCAGCTGCTCCGAGCAACCGAGCTGGCGGGCGGCCGCCCAACCAAGATAAATGGGCAAAAAGTAGTAGCCGGCGTTATAGAGCCAACTGTAGAACAGGCGATAGATATCGGAATCGGCAGACCACAGGCCCAGCATGCCTTCGCCCATAATGACAGCGACGGTGCGGAACAACGCCGCGCAGACAATAAACGGCAGCGCCGACATCATGCTTTTGGACAGATAGTCCACCACGGCCATGGCGTTTGATGAAACCGACGTTGTAAACGAGGTGTTAGAAACTTGTAGCATGGAACGCCTTTCCCAATATGACATGCGGGCTGTCCCTTTGTCACATCGTGCGGTATCGACCGATTGCGCGGTACTTTTCGTAGCGGAGGTTTGTGAGGGTCGCGTCGTCGAGCTGCCCAAGCGTATCGAAGGCATCAAATGCCGAGGACATGACGGCACCGGCGATCTCCTCATGCGACAGGCCCTTATCGTCAACAATGCCGTCGATGATGCCGAGCGCCAGCAGATCGGGGGCCGTGAGCTTAAGCGCCTCGGCGGCCTCATCCGCACGCTCGGTATCCTTCCACAGGATCGACGCACAGGCCTCGGGGCTCACGACTGAATAGGCCGAGCTCGAGAGCATCAGGATGCGGTCGGCCACGGACAGCGCCAGCGCGCCACCAGAGCCGCCCTCGCCTGTCACCACCGAGACAATCGGTGTCTTAAGGCCGCTCATCTCCATGAGATTCTGAGCAATCGCCTCGCCCTGGCCGCGCTCCTCGGCACCGATGCCGCAAAACGCGCCCGAAGTATCGACCAGGCACAGAACCGGTCGACCAAACTTTTCGGCCTGGCGCATAAGGCGACGCGCTTTGCGGTAGCCCTCGGGATGTGCCATGCCAAAGTTGCGACGCATGCGCTCTTTGGTCGTGGTGCCGCGCTCGATGGCGATGACCGTTACGGGGCGCCCGTCTTTCCAGCCAATGCCAGCCACCACAGCGGCGTCGTCGCCAAAGTAGCGGTCGCCGTGCAGCTCCACAAATCCATCCAGGCCCAGCGAGATCATCTCGCCTGCCGTGGCGCGATCTGCCGAGCGGGTCTGCTTGACAATCTCGAGCGCGGTTTTTGGTGCGGCCGAGCGCTTGAACAAATGTCCCAGCTTTTTGCCGCGGCGGCCCGTATGCACAATCTCGTGCGGTGCCCCCAGGCCGGGCGCGTGCCCTTCGTGCAGCGCCAGCAGCTCGCCTACCGTGAGCGCAACCTCGCCACGCGGTACAACGGCATCGCAAAAGCCGTGCTCCAGCAAAAACTCGGAGCGCTGGAATCCCTTGGGCAGGCGCTTGTGCATGTTCTGCTCGATCACGCGCGGGCCGGCAAATGCCGTCAGGGCATCGGGCTCGGCCAGGATAATATCGCCCTCCATGGCAAAGCTCGCGGTTACGCCTCCGGTCGTGGGGTCAGTGAGCACCGTGATATACAGGCCGCCCGCCTCGCTATGGCGCCTAACCGCCGCAGAGATTTTGGCCATCTGCATGAGCGAGGTCACGCCCTCCTGCATGCGGGCGCCACCCGATACGGTAAAGCCAACGACCGGCAGTCCCAGCTCGGTCGCACGCTCAAATGTGCGGCAGATCTTCTCGCCCACCACGGAACCCATCGAGCCCATCATAAAGTTGGCGTCCATAAAGAAGAGCGCCGTATCGCAACCGCAGATTTTGCCCTTGCCGCACACAACGGCATCGCGCTCGCCCGAACGTTCGCTCACGCTCTTGAGCTTGTCGGCATAGCCGGGAAACGAAAGGAAGTCCTCCGGCGCCAGACTGGCATCCCATTCCTCAAACGTGCCCTCGTCAATCGTCATGCGCATGCGGTCGCGCCCGCTCACGCGAAAGTGTTTGCCGCAACGAGGGCAGACCTCGAGGTTGTCGTGCAGGCGCGCCTCATCGATCACACGGCGGCACTCCGGGCACTTGATAAACACGTGGCGCGCGGGAAACTCGGCGCACGACTCGGTCATCGGTCCCTCGAGGACGTTGACCGTCTTCGCTTTTCTATTCATCAGCATAGAGATGCCCCATCAGATCGGTGTGATACATGCCCGACAAGAACTCGTCGTTTGCCAGCACGTCGAGCTGAAGCTCGCTGTTTTCGCTCACGCCCTCAATCACGAGCTCGCCCAGGGCCGAGCGCATCTTGCGAATGGCGCCGTCACGCGTGGGCGCACACACGATGAGCTTGCCGAGCATGGAGTCGTAGTACGGCGGAACTTTCGCACCGGCAAACATGGCGGAATCCCAGCGCACGCGCGGACCACCCGGCACACGCAACGCGGTGACCGTTCCGCATGACGGCAGAAAGTCCGGCGTTTCGGCATTGATGCGGCACTCCATGGCGTGGTTGCGGACCGGCATGTCCTCCTGCTCAAAGGGCAGAGGCTGGCCGGCTGCCACGCGCAGCTGCCACTTGACCAAGTCGGTATCGGTCACAAACTCCGTAACCGGATGTTCCACCTGCAAGCGCGTGTTCATTTCCATAAAGTAGAAATTACCGTCGTCCGAATACAGGAACTCGATGGTACCGGCTCCTTCGTAGCCGACGGCACGAGCCAGGTCACGCGCTGCCTTGTGCATGCGAGCACGAATGTCGTCGTGTCCGTCGAGGCACGGCGCGGGGCTCTCCTCGATTAGCTTTTGGTTGCGCCGCTGCACCGAGCACTCGCGCTCGCCGAGCGAAAACACATGGCCCTGCTTATCGGCCATAATCTGTACCTCAACGTGATGCGCCGGCGCGACGAACTTCTCCATGTAGCACTCGCCGTCGCCAAAAACGGCCTCGCCCTCGGCGCGTGCTTCAATAAAGGCCTTTGCCGCATCTTCCGCGCGCTCGACCTTACGAATACCGCGACCGCCGCCGCCCGCACGCGCCTTAATAAGCACGGGGCAGCCAATGCGCTCAGCCTCGGCCGTTGCCTCCTCGGGACTTTTGAGCAAATCGCAGCCCGGCACGATGGGCACGCCCGCCGCGGCAGCCGTTCGACGTGCGGCGTCCTTGTCGCCCATGCTGTCGATCACCTTGGCCGAAGGACCAACAAACGCCAGGCCATACTTGTCGCAGTCGCGCACGAAGCTCGCCTTCTCGGAGAAAAAGCCATAGCCGGGATGAATTGCCTTAGCTCCCGACTTTACGGCACAGGTGAGCACAGCATCGTCGTTGAGGTAGCTCTCGGCAAGACGCGGACCGCCGATGCAATACGCCTCGTCGGCAAGCTGCACGTGCAGCGCGTCCGCATCGGCCGTGGAATAAACGGCGACGGTCTTGATGCCCATATCGCGGCACGCGCGGATAACACGGACCGCGACTTCGCCGCGGTTGGCGATGAGCACTTTGTCGAACATGAAGCCTTCCTTAACTTTCGTGCATGAGTGCAAAAGACATATCGGCGCGGCAGCAAACCTCACCGTTGACGCTCGCAGTACCCGTCGCAAAGCGGAACGGCCCGCGCGCACGCGTGATGGTGCACACCAGATCAACCGTGTCGCCCGGGCGCACCGGACGCTTAAAGCGCACCTTGTCCAGACTCGTGTAGAACGGCGTCGCGCCGCGCGCTTCCTCATCGCCCATCAGCAGCACGCAACAGTTTTGGGCGAGCATCTCGCACTGAATCACGCCGGGGACCACCGGGTTTCCCGGAAAATGCCCCTGCAAAAAGTACTCGTCGCCCGTAATCGTGATCTTGCCGTGGGCCTCGTCGCCCACCAGCTCGGCCTCGTCGAGCAAAAGCATCGGTTCGCGATGCGGCAACAGTTCCTTAAGCTCTTCTTTGTTCATGGATATCACCTATCCGATCCTCATGAGGCAGCTGCCAAACTCCACGAGGTCGCCGTCGGCCACGCAGATCTCGAGCACCTCGCCGTCTGCCTCTGCCGTTACCTCGTTGAGAACCTTCATGGCCTCGATGATGCAGAGCGTCTCGCCGGCCTTGACCTTAGAGCCCACGTGCACAAACGGCTCGTCGCCCGGCGCCGGGGCAGCATAGAAAACGCCGACCATGGGAGCGGTCACCTCGGTGCCCTTGGGCTCCGGTGCGGCGGCAGGTGTCTGCGCGGCGGGCTCCGGTGCGGCAGGCGCGACTGTGGGAGCTGCAACTGGAGCGGCCATAGCGCTCGGCATGGGCATGGGCACGGCAACCGGCTGTGCGGCGCTCGCGCGCTCGAGTTCGACCGCGGTGCCATCGGGCTCCTCAACGCGTACGCGCGTGAGGCCGCGGTCCTCCATAACATCGGCTATCTCGGCAAGTCTTTTGGAATCCATGCTCTAGCTCCTCGTATATCTACGCAGCGCGATGGCGGCGTTGTGTCCGCCAAAGCCCAGGTTGGTCGAAAGCGCCCAGGTAAGGTCAGCGCGAACCGCGCGATTGGGCGTGTAGTCAAGATCGCAGGCGGGATCGGGCGTGTGGTAGTTAATGGTCGGCGGCACCACGCCCTGCTCGAGCGCCATGGCGCAGGCCATGACCTCGATGGCGCCCGTGGCACCGATCATGTGGCCGGTCATCGACTTAGTCGACGAGACGTGCGCGGCGCGCGCCGCGTCCTCGCCGAGCGCACGCTTAATGCCCGCCGTCTCGGACGAATCGTTGAGCTTGGTCGATGTGCCGTGGGCATTGATGTAGAGGCCCTCGGAAGGCCTGACGTCGCCCTCGGTCACCGCCAGCGATATCGCGCGGGCAATGCCGGCAGCCTCGGGATCAGGGCTCGTGATGTGATAGGCATCATCGGTGTTGCCGTAGCCCACGACCTCGGCATAAATGTGCGCACCGCGCGCCTGCGCATGTTCCATGCTCTCGAGCACGAGCACGCAGGCGCCCTCGCCCATCACAAAGCCATCGCGGTCTGCATCGAACGGGCGGCAAGCCGTCGCGGGATCAGGGTTGGTGGTCAATGCGCGGCAGGACGTAAAGCCCGCAACGGCATCGGGGATAATTGCGGCCTCGGCGCCGCCCGCGAGGATCGCGTCGGCATAGCCGTGCTTTATGGCGCGGAACGCCTCGCCCACCGCATGGGCCGAGGTTGCGCACGCGGTCACCACGGGCAGGGTCGGGCCCTTTGCCTTGTGGCGGATTGCGATATTGCCCGATGCCATGTTGGGGATCATCATCGCGATCATATAGGGCGATGCGCGGCGGGGCCCACGTTCGGCAATCGTATGGACGTTGTCGACGAGCGTCGTCATGCCGCCCACGCCCGAGCCCACGTAGACGCCCAGGCGCTCGCGATCGATGGCGCCTTCGACATCAAAGCCCGCATCGTGCATGGCTTCGTCCGAAGCCGCCATCGCAAACTGAACGCAGGGGTCGAGATGCTTGGCGTCACGCTTGCCAAAGTACTCGTTGCCGTCAAAGCCCTTGACCTCGGCTGCCACCTTGACGGCAAACGCATCGGTATCGAAGTGCGTGATCGGGCCGATGCCGCACGTGCCAGCACACATTGCCGCCCAGGTGGCAAGCGCGGTGTTGCCGAGCGGCGACACGGCACCGATACCGGTGATTGCAACTCTCTGTTCCATCATAGTCTCCTCATCCAAGCCGTTCTTCGGCCCTGGTTTCTACATCGCCATTCCGCCGTCGACGCGCACGACCTCACCCGTAATGTAGGCAGCCGCATCACTCGCCAGAAAGCGCACTACGCCGGCCACCTCCTCGGGGCGCGCCATACGCTTAAGGGGAATCTGCTCCTCGGTTACCGTACGCACCTTCTCCGAGAGCTTTGCCGTCATATCCGTCTCGACAAACCCGGGGGCAACCGCGTTCACTCGTACGCCGCGGGGCGCAAGCTCGCGCGCCACCGCCTTGGTCAGGCCGATCACGCCCGCCTTGGAGGCAGCGTAGTTGGCTTGCCCGGCATTGCCCATCAGGCCCACGACCGAGCTCATGTTGACGACGCAGCCGCCGCGCTGGCGCATAAAGGTCTTGGTGAGCGCGCGCGTCGTGTTAAACGTTCCTTTAAGATTGACATCGAGCACGCGATCGAAGGCGTCATCGCCCATGCGCATGAGCAGGCCATCGCGGGTGATGCCAGCGTTGTTGACGAGCGCCCAAATGGAGCCAAAGTCGTTGAGGACCGCTTCCACGCACGCGTTGACGGCAGCGGGGTCGGCCACGTCGCATTGATATGAGCGCGCCGTGGCGCCAGCCGCCTCGCAGGCGTCGCACGTCTCGCGCGCCGCATCGACGCTGCCGGCATAGACGACGGCGATATCGCAGCCATCCTCCGCCAGACCGATAGCGCAGGCGCGGCCGATACCCCGCGAGCCGCCCGTGACCAGTGCCACGCGACGTGAGTCGTTGCGCTCGAGCGCGCCATTGTTCAAGTTGCCCATGTCATTCCTTTCGGGTTACAGCCCTGTGGACTATGCGAGCTCGTCGGCAATAGCTGCGACCTGCTCGGCCGTCTCGCACGAATACACACGAACGTCGCTCAGCGTACGCTTGACCAGGCCGGACAGCGTTTTGCCGGGGCCGACCTCAATAAATGTGTCGATGCCTTGATCCTGCAGAGCATGCAGCGTATCGACCCAGCGTACGGCATGGCTCACCTGATTGGCCAAGACATCCGATGCCGTCTGGGGATCCGCCGGATAGGGCGCCGCTGTCATATTTGCCAAAACAGGAATGAGCAACGGGGACGGCGCGTGACCGGCCTCAATATATGCGGCAAGGCCACAGGTCGCCTCGGCCATATAGGGGCTATGAAATGCACCCGACACCGCGACCTTCATGGCGCGGCCGCCAGCCTCTTTTACTAGGACGTCGAGCTCCTGCAGCGCCTCGGGCGCTCCGGCCACAACCGTCTGCTGTGGGCTGTTGTAGTTGACTGGCCAGCAGTCCTCGCCGGCCTGTTTTGCCAGGCCCTCGACTTGCGCCGCATCGAGCTTGATGACGGCGCGCATGCCGCCCGGATGGCGCTCGGCAGCCGCGGCCATCAGCGCCGCGCGCTCGCACACGAGCTCAAAGCCCGCTCGCGTATCGAACGCCCCCGCAAAGGTGAGCGCGGCGACCTCGCCCAGCGAGAATCCCGCACAGGCGGCAGGTACCACGCCGCGCTCACGCAGGGCGGCAGCCGCTGCCAGGTCGTGCACGAACACGCAAGGCTGCGTGTTCTCGGTCTGCGAGAGCTCCTCCTTGGAGGCGCTCCGGCACTGCTCGCTCGTCCCCGGGCGCACCTCATCGGCAATGGCGAACACCTCGGCAGCCGCCGGCGATGTCTCGATCAAGTCGACGCCCATCGCGGGGTGCTGGGCACCCTGGCCGGCAAACAAAAACGCTACGCCACCCATGCGCACGCACCCTTCAGGACGTGCTCGGCGCCATCGACCAGGTCGTCAACGATTTCGCGTGCGCTCTGGCGCTCGTTGACCATGCCGGCAATCTGTCCACACAAAAACGAACCCTCTTCGTAGTTGCCGTCCTTGGCGGCCTTACGCAGCGCACCGGTTCCCATAGCACCGAGCTCCTCGGCACTCGCGCCGGAACCCTCGCTCTTGGCATAGGCGTTGGTGAAGGGGCTCTTGAGGGCGCGCACTGGATGTCCCGTCGAGCGACCGGTCGCACGCGTCGAAGTGTCGTTGGCCTTCAGGACCATCTCTTTGTACTGCTCCGAGACGGTGCACTCGTCTGCGACCAGAAAGCGCGTACCCACTTGCACGCCTTCGGCGCCCAGCATAAAGGCGGCCGCCACGCCGCGGCCGTCGGCAATACCGCCGGCGGCCACAACGGGAATGTCGACCGCATCGACGACCTGCGGCACCAGTGCCATCGTCGAGGTCTCGCCAATATGGCCGCCCGATTCGGTACCCTCGGCAACAACCGCCGTGGCCCCGCGACGCGCCACGAGACGCGCCAGCGCCACCGAGGCAACGACCGGGATGACCTTGATGCCCGCCTCGTTCCACGCCTTCATGTACTTGGCGGGATTGCCGGCGCCCGTCACGACGACCGGCACTCGCTCGTCAATCACGACCTGCGCGACCTCGTCGGCAAACGGGCTCATGAGCATGACGTTGACGCCAAAGGGCTTATCCGTCTTGGCGCGCAGCTCATGAATCTGGTCGCGAAGCCAGTTGGCGTCGGCGTTCATGGCCGCGATGATGCCTAAGCCACCCGCCTCGGACACTGCGGACGCCAGCGAGGCATCGGCAATCCAGGCCATACCGCCCTGGAACACGGGCTTTTCGATGCCGAGCAGATCGCAGAGAGGAGTCTTGAGCATCTCTACTTCTCCAATGCCGCCTCGACCGTATCGGCGAACTCGCCGACCGTCTTGGGGTTCTCCTCGGTATCGAGCTGGATGCCAAACTCGTCCTCGACGGCGACGAGGATCTCGACGGTGCCCAGGCTGTCGAGACCAATCTCCTCGAGCGTGGACTCGGGCTTCATCTCGACATCGTCAAGACCGGCGGTCTCGCGGATAACGTCGCAAACGCGCTCGAAGGTCTTCTGATCTGCCATGGTAGTTCTCCTTTGTTTGTGCCCTAGGGGCGTTTTTTCCTATGTGCAACTACTTCCAACGAAGCAGATAGCCACCTATATCCAGGCCGGCGCCAAATCCAACGAGGGCGATGGTGTCGCCCGCATTCAGTGCGTCGGTGCGTGCCAGACGGTCAAACGCAAAGGGAATGCAGGCGCTCGAAATGTTGCCGGTCTCGCGCAGCGTTCGAACCACGCGCTCATCTGGCACGCCGAGGCGCTTGACCGCCTGACTCAGGATTCGTTCGTTAGCCTGATGGAATACAAAATGGTCGATGTCTTCGACCGAAATGCCCGCATCGCCCGCAAGCTTATGGACCGTGTCGCAGATGGCGTTGACGCCGAACTTGAACACGCGGCGGCCATTCATGGACAGCACGCTCTTGCTATCTGCGGAAGCCTTAAACGGCGAGGTGCCGACCAGACCGGGAACGTGTAACGTCTCGACGTCGGGCGCCGTCGAAAGCTCAACGGCAAGGGGACTGTCTCCCCCAGCCCCAATCACTGCGGCGCCTGCCCCATCGCCAAAGAGCACGCAGGTGGCGCGGTCGGTCCAGTCGAGCGCGCGCGTCATCTGCTCAGCAGCAACGATAAGCACGCGCTCGGCACGACCGCGCTCGATATAGCCCTCGGCGACATCGAGCGCAAACACGAAGCCGGCACAGGCCGCCGAGACATCGAAGGCAGGGCACGCCGCTCCTAGTCGCTCAGCAACGGCACACGCCTCAGCGGGAACAAGGTGGTCACCCGTCGTCGTCGAGCAGACGATCAGATCCAGCTGGCTCGCGTCGATTCCGGACACCTGGAGTGCCCGCTCGCTCGCCGCTACGGCAAGGTCGTCAAGTGACTCGGTGGTACAGACGTGGCGGCTCTTGATACCTGTGCGGGTAAAAATCCACTCATCCGAGGTATCGAGGAACTCAGACAGCTCGTCATTGGAAACACTGCGCTCAGGAAGCGCCGAGCCTGTTCCAAGAATCGTGAAACCCATCACTAGCCTCCTTTGAGTTGTTGACGTGTTTACATCGACCAAGAGAGGATAGCGCATTTTAGTCGTTGTTGACGTGTTAACATTAAATTGTCCAAATGCGACAAAGGCTTCACATTGTGTCTATCTCTCGACACCATTACGCGATTGCCTTATTAACTTAGGAGGTAGCAACCGTTATGGATGCCAAATTAACGATAGTCGACGTAACCGGATCGACCAACGATGACCTGCTCGAAGCAGGAAAACAGGGAGCGCCGCACGGCACAGGACTTGCCGCCCGGGCTCAAACAGCAGGACGCGGCCGGCGCGGGCACAAGTGGGACTCAACCGTCGGCAACTTATTGCTTTCGATTGTCCTGCGCCCATACGTTAATCCTGCAAAGTTCTCTGGTCTTGCCGCCGTCAGCGGCCTAGCGGTGCTTGAAGCACTCGAAAAGCAGGGTCTTGCAAACGAGATTCGCCTTAAATGGCCCAACGACCTTGTCGCGCGAGGACGCAAGCTCGGCGGCATTCTGGTCGAGGCCGCACGCGATAACGAAGGCAAACCTTTCGCCGTCTGCGGCATTGGCGTCAATGTGAACTATGCGCCCCAAGAGGTGCCCGATGGCGGCCTGCCGGCAATCGGTCTCTCGGATCTCAACGAGAGCGTACCTGCCGTCGACATGCTCCTCGATGAGGTCTATCACGCAGTTATAGACGCTGCAGATGCCTGGGCAGAGCGCCTCAACGCCAAGGAAGAAGATGCCGGTCCGCTCGCGCCCGTCCACGACGAATATATCGCCCACCTCAATTGGATTGGGGAGCACGTTATCGCCCGTTCCCCTGCCGGCGACGAGCTGGCACGCGGCATCTTTAAAACCGTCGATGGCTTTGGTCGCGCGTGTATCGAAACGGAAGGCGGTTTGCGATCCTTCCATTTTGAGGAGGCATCGCTGCGTCCCGCGAGCGAATAGGGCGCCACAGCCAGCCGCTCGGCAGCCTTATCCGGCGGTCCAATCCCATCATGCTAAACAAAAGGGCCCCGCTACCGTAACGGCAGCGGGGCCCTTTAAGCTATGAGCGATATCGCTTAGAGCTTGATGTCGATGTCGACGCCAGCGGGGAGGTCGAGACGCATGAGCGAATCAACGGTGCCCGAGGTGGGGTCGAGGATGTCGATGAGGCGCTTGTGGGTGCGCATCTCGAACTGCTCACGGGAGTCCTTGTTCACGTGCGGCGAGCGGATAACCGTGTACAGGTTGCGCTCGGTGGGCAGGGGGACAGGACCGGAAACGCGAGCGCCGGTCTTCTGAGCGGTCTCGACGATGAGCTTCGCGGACTGATCGACGACCTCGTGATCATAGCCCTTGAGGCGAATGCGGATCTTCTGGGTAGCCAACTTAAACCTCCAAAGAGTGCGAGAGATGTTCTCGCGGATTACGTAACAGGGAGCTCGAACTTAGGCGTTCTTGCTCATGACCTCGTCCACGATGGACTTGGGCGCGGGCTCATAAGAGTCGAACTGCATCGTGTAGGATGCACGGCCCTGGGTCTGGGAGCGAAGGTCGGTAGCGTAACCGAACATCTCGCCCAGCGGCACCTTGGCACGGATGAGCTTGGTGTTCTTGCGATCCTCCATGCCCTCGATCTTGCCGCGGCGACCGGAGAGGTTGCCCATAACGTCGCCCATGTACTGCTCGGGGGTCTCGACCTCGACAGCCATGATCGGCTCGAGCAGCTGCGGATCGGACTTCTTGAGGGCGTCCTTGATAGCCATGGAACCGGCGATCTTGAAGGCGGCCTCGGAGGAGTCGACCTCGTGGTAAGAACCGTCGAACAGGGTGACCTTAACGTCGAGGACCGGGAAGCCGGCGATAACACCGGTGTTCAGGGCCTCCTGGATGCCCTTGTCGATGGACGGGATGTACTCCTTGGGCACGACGCCGCCGACGATAGCGTTGACGAACTCGTAGCCGAAGCCCTCCTCCATCTTCTCGAGCTTGATGACGGCATGGCCGTACTGACCGCGACCGCCGGACTGACGGACGAACTTGCCCTCAGCCTTCTCGACGTCGTGACCAGCGGTCTCGCGGTAGGCAACCTGGGGCTTACCAACGTTAGCGTCAACCTTGAACTCACGGAGCAGACGGTCGACGATGATCTCGAGGTGCAGCTCGCCCATGCCGGCGATGATGGTCTGGCCGGTCTCGTGGTTGGTGGACACCTGGAAGGTCGGGTCCTCCTCGGCGAGCTTGGTCAGAGCCAGGGACATCTTGTCCTGCTCGGCCTTGGTCTTGGGCTCGATGGCAACGTCGATAACGGGCTTAGCGAACTCGATCTTCTCGAGGACGATCTCCTTGCCCTCGGCGCACAGGGTGTCGCCGGTGGTGGAGTTCTTGAAGCCGACGCAAGCGACGATGTCGCCGGCGGCAGCGTCGTCACGGTCGATACGCTCGGCGGCGTTCATCTCGAGGATGCGGCCGAGGCGCTCGCGCTGACCGTTGGAAGCGTTGACAACGTAGGAGCCGGACTCGGCGCGGCCGGAGTAAACGCGGACGTAGGTGAGCTTACCGACGAACGGGTCGGTCATGATCTTGAAGACCAGGCCGGAGAAGGGCTCGTCGAAGGAAGGATGACGCTGGATCTCCTCGCCGGTGTCCGGATCGGTACCGGTGACGGCCTCAACGTCGAGCGGGCTGGGCAGGTAGTCGACGACAGCGTCGAGCAGCTCCTGAACGCCCTTGTTCTTGTAGGCGGAGCCCACGAAGACGAGGTTGAGCTCGTTGGCCAGAACGCCCTTGCGCAGAGCGGCCTTAAGCTCCTCGACGGTGAAGTCCTCCTCCATGAGGATCTTCTCCATGAGCTCGTCGTCAAAGCTGGCAGCAGCGTCAAGGAGCTCCTCGCGCTTGGTGGCAGCGATGTCGGCGAACTCAGCCGGGATCTCGTCCATCGGCTCGGGGTAGGTCATACCCTTCTCGTCGGCCTTGAAGTCCCATGCAGTCATGGTGACCAGGTCGATGACGCCCCAGAAGTTGTCCTCGGCGCCCATCGGGACCTGAGCGGCCACGGCGTTAGCGTCGAGACGATCCTTCATGGTCTCGATAGCGTTGAAGAAGTCAGCGCCCACGCGGTCATACTTATTGATGAAGGCGATGCGGGGGACGTTGAAGGTAGAAGCCTGACGCCAAACGGTCTCAGACTGGGGCTGAACGCCGGCAACGGCGTCGAAGACGGCGACAGCGCCATCGAGGACGCGCAGGCAGCGCTCGACCTCGGCGGTGAAGTCAACGTGGCCCGGGGTGTCGATGATCTGGATGCGGTAGTCCTTACCGTCCTTGTTCCAGAAGCACGTGGTAGCAGCGGAGGTAATGGTTACGCCGCGCTCCTGCTCCTGAACCATCCAGTCCATGGTGGCAGCGCCCTCATGGACCTCACCGATCTTGTGGGTCTTACCGGTGTAGTAAAGAATACGCTCGGTCGTGGTGGTCTTACCGGCATCGATGTGGGCCATGATGCCGATGTTACGGGTATCGGAAAGCTTGTACTTAGGCTTAGCCATGTTAGTTCCTTACCTTAACTTACCAACGATAGTGAGAGAACGCGCGGTTGGCCTCGGCCATCTTGAAGACGTCCTCACGCTTCTTGACGGAAGCGCCCAGGCCGTTGGAAGCGTCGAGGATCTCGTTGGCGAGACGCTCGGCCATGGTCTTCTCCTTGCGAGCGCGGGAGAAGTTGACGATCCAGCGGATACCCAGAGCGGTGGAACGACGGGAGTTGACCTCCATCGGGACCTGATAGGTAGCGCCACCGACACGCTTGGGCTTAACCTCGAGCGTGGGCTTGACGTTGTCCATAGCCTTCTTGAAGGTAGCGAGAGCGTCGCCACCCTCAGACTTCTCGGCAACGATCTCGAAAGCGGTGTAAACGATGCGCTCAGCGGTGGCCTTCTTGCCGTCAAGAAGGACCTTGTTGATGAGCTGAGTCACCAGGCGGTTGTTGTAAACGGCGTCAGGCTGAACCTCACGACGATTAGCTGCTGCACGACGCGGCATGTGAAATCTCCTTAAGTGTCTACCGTGCGGCGCTTAGGCGGCACACGGCGAAAGTATCAAAACGTTATCTGGCTTATTTGGCCTTGGGGCGCTTAGCACCGTACTTGGAACGGGCCTGCATACGGTTCTGGACCGGAGCAGCGTCGTAGGCGCCACGGATGACGTGATAACGGACACCAGGGAGGTCACGGACACGACCGCCGCGGACGAGCACGATGGAGTGCTCCTGCAGGTTGTGGCCCTCACCCGGGATGTAAGCAGTAACTTCGATGCCGTTGACAAGGCGAACACGGGCAACCTTACGAAGAGCCGAGTTCGGCTTCTTGGGGCTCGTGGTGAAGACGCGGGTGCACACGCCGCGCTTCTGGGAGTTGTGCTGCAGAGCAGCGTTCTTGGACTTCTTGGGCACGGAACGACGGCCCTGGCGAACCAGCTGGTTAATAGTAGGCAAAGCGTACTCCTTCTCGAATGATTCCAGCTTTCTGTAAAGTGCAACGGCTTGAATCGAGGGGTCAGCATCCCCCTACGAAACACGCAGTTCGATAGGATACGTGGCGTTAGCTGTGCCGTCAACAGACCACGCCGCCGGGCGTATCCCAAAATTGGCACATTTCCGCAAAGCCTACACAAAAGGAATCCCTTTCTGTGCGCGGGGGTGGATTCCCGGACCGGGCGGCGCGGGGGTTAAGTTTGCTGCTCTACAGTCCTGACTCGCACGGAGAGCACATTAAGTGCTCTCCGGCTCGTGCGGAACTCGCGACAAACTTAAGCCGCCGGCCGCCCGGGCCGGGAATCCGACGTGCTCGGCGGGGCAACGCTACCCGCCAAAAAGGGACAGGTTTATTTTGTTCGGTTTTATCTGGTGAAACGTCGCGCTCCAGCGGTAATCTGCTCTCATCTGACGCATGGAAATCGGCGGCGTTTCCATTTAACGCAAAAGAGGCCGCTTCCCCTAGTAGGAAGCGGCCTCAGACCTTACGAATAGACGATGGTAAAGGGTACTTTTGTTTCGGTCTCCCCTGTTGACGTGCACCTCGTGCCCTCAAGCGTTACTGAGACCACTTGTTCGACATCAATCAACTTCGTTGGCACCCAGATGTTCTCTCCGCTATTGCGCCCATAAGAAAAATATAAGTTGAACACCCCTGCGTCGTCATCTTCGATAATCTGCTCCGATCCATCCTTGTAGCTGACGGTCAGCTTATTATCAACTGCTTCATAGCCCAAATCATCGATGTGCGTCTGGATGGAAAACGGGCTAATCTCAAGAGGCGAGTCACCGGAGCGGAGTTCCTTTGTATCGACGTACGCTCCAATATTGAACTCGGGTGTCGACGCCTCAAACCGCCTCGCACTCTCACCTTCACCCTCGGTCCAGTGGATATTCCAGGTGACCGCATGTTGCAAATCTCGCTCGCGATCCATAGCGGCAAAGTACATCGTGCCATTAATGACAGTATCGCTTGATGTGTCCTTATCAATTGTGCTGCGTGTGTCAGGCCATTCCTCGCCGAACTTCATATCGGGCGTGCCGATGCCCTGTTCTTCTTCACCATAGAGAACAAGTTCGCCAATCTCTGCTGCTGGCTTGTAGTAGTTAACTCCATTTGGATTGGACAACGTAAACGTCACGGCTCCGCAGCCGTTTTGGTCGATTGCCATCTCATGGATATCAAGCGTATAGCCGTTACCCTCGACGGACAGATTAACCTTCTGGACTGTGCCCTCCAGGCTTTGGGGCGCGATGCCATCGCCAAACTCTCTGGTGTAGGTATATTTAGTTCCCGATGAGCCGCCGTTGGTCCAGGTAATGGAATCCCCGTTGCCGTGGTTTCCCCAGGCTGAGGCAAAATAGCTGGAATTGACAACGGCGTAGGCGACCCCTCCGGTCGCCAACACTCCGGCAAGACATCCGATAACCGCAACATAGAGGGGCTTAGCATGACCCCTTTTGCGAAGCGGCTCGCCTTCAGCTGCATTAAGAACGCGATCTGCAAGATTGCTATCGGCTTGGATGGACTCGAAGGCCTGCTTGATTTGATTGGATTTCACGGTCGCCCTCCTCTAGGATGAATTTGAGCTTCGATCGACCGCGAGCTAAACGCGTTCGAACGGTCGCGGCTGGTACATGCAACAACTCGGCAATCTCTGAGGTCGAAAAGCCTAGATAGTAATAGAGCACGATGGGAACACGGAATCGTTCCGGAAGTCGCATAACGTCTGACAGGACCACCTTGGTCTCATCCTGCGCTGCCGAGAGTGAATCGGCCAAGTTCTCAATATCCTCTATGCGCCTCCATGGCTTTCGAAAGAGCGATTTGCATTCATTGATCGTGACCCGAATAAGCCAGCGACGAAGATGCTCCCAACTTTCAAAGTGTCCATCGCTTTTGAGCAACTTAAGAAAGACATCTTGGGCAACATCGTCGGCATCGGCACGATCGCGTAGGTACGTCAATGCGATCCGAAACACGACATCCCGGTAATCTTCGACCGCCTGTCTAAATGCTTGTTCTTCCATAATCACCTCCCGGTGATGCTGATGTTTCTTGCTGAGGCCCTCACCATAGATACGCTTTGACCGAACGAAATGTTTCAAATTCAAGCAGGAATAACCTACCAAAATAAACCTGTCCCTTTTTGGTAGGTTTTCTTCAACAAAAAAGACCCGCTCCCCTGTTGGGAAGCGGGTCTTTGGAAGGACGGTTAACGTACTAGGAAATTACTCCTCGTCGTTGTCCTTGGCCTCTTCGGCGTCGTCGGTGTCCACGAGCTGGTTGAGCAGCTCGTCGAGGGAAGCCATGTCCTCGTTGATCGCGCCGTTGGCGGGAGCCTTCTTGTCGTCGATCGGGGCGCCCAGGAGCTCCTCGTCGGCGTCGGCGTGATGCGTCGGAGCGGAGGTACCCAGCAGGATATCGTCCGGACCGTCGGGGCTAAAGACCATCTGCAACAGCTGCGAGAGGTCTTCCTCGTCGGCAACGTCGTCGTTGTTCTCGAGGATGTAGAGCAGGTCGTGGGCCTCCAGGCCGTCACGGAGCTCCTCGATCGCCTTGGCACCGATGCCATCGATGCGCAGCAGATCCTCCTCGGACTTGCCGACCAGGTCGCCGACCGTCTCGATGCCGACCTCGCTGAACTTGTTGGTCCAGCGCTGCGACACGCCCAGGTCGTCGAACAGGTACAGGCGAGCCTTCTCGGCGGAGATGGTGTGGCCGTTGCGGGTGAACGAACCGTCAGCACCACCGAACTCATCGTAGCCGGCCCAGTCGAGCTGCTGCGGGAGCTGCTCGTCCAGGTCCTTGAGCTCCACAGGAGCCCACTCAGGCAGCGACTTGGCGTTGGGCGAAGCCGGACCGTCGATGTCGACATAGCCGTCGGCCGTGCGATACGTCAGCTTGGCGTTGGCGTACGGCTTGAGGCCGGTACCAGCCGGGATCTTCTTACCGACGATGACGTTGGACTTAAGGTCGAGCAGGTGGTCGACCTTGCCCTCAATGGCAGCCTCGGTAAGGACGCCGGCAGTACGGATGAACGAAGCGCTCGACAGCCAGGAGTCGATGTTGGACGCGACCTTGAGCGTACCCAGGATGACGGGCTCGGCCACGGGAGCCTGACCGCCCAGACGGGCAACGCGCTCGACCTCGTCGGCGAACTCGTAGCGGTCGACGTACTGACCAAGCAGGTACTTGGAGTCGCCGGGGTTGGTGATCTGAACGCGACGCAGCATCTGACGTGCGAGCACCTCGATGTGCTTGTCGTTCAGGTCGACGCCCTGGCTGGTGTAGACGTCCTTGACGCTCTCGACGAAGGTGTGCATCGTCGACTCGATGTCGGTCAGCTTGCGCAGGTTGCGGAAGTTGACGAAGCCCTTGGTGATCTGGTCGCCGGCGCGAACCTCGCAGCCGTCCTCGATCTCGGGCATGAAGCGCACCGAAGCGGGAACGCGACGCTCGTCGAGGACACGGGTGTGATCCTCGGAGTCGGTGAGCGTCAGCACGTACTCGGACTTCTCGGGCTTAATCGAGAGGTGGCCGGAGTACGGGGCCAGCTCGGCCTCGCGACCCAGAATCTTCTCGTTGACGTTGCCGACGATATCGAACATACGGCTGACCGTAGGCAGACCCTGCGTAATATCGTCGACGCCAGCGACGCCGCCGGAGTGAATGGTACGCATCGTAAGCTGCGTACCGGGCTCGCCGATGGACTGGGCGGCAATAATGCCGACCGCGGTACCGATGGCGACCGGACGACGGGTGGAAAGATCCCAGCCGTAGCACTTCTGGCACACGCCGTACTTGGAGCGGCAGGTGAGCAGCGCGCGAAGCTTGACCTTCTTAAGGCCCGCATCGACCATCTTCTGGATGTCGGCGACCTTCTCGATGTAGCCGTCCTGCTCAAAGAGCACGGTGCCATCGGGAGCCACGACGTCCTCAATGAAGCAACGGCCGACGAGGTCGGTGTTGAGGTCGGTGGTGCCGGGGATGATGAGGTTGTAGGTGACGCCCTCGTGCGTACCGCAGTCCTCCTCGCGGACGATGACGTCCTGGGCCACGTCGACCAGACGACGGGTCAGGTAACCAGAGTCCGAGGTGTGGGATGCGGTATCGACCAGGCCCTTACGGGCGCCGTAGGTCGAAATGAAGTACTCGAGCGGCAGCAGGCCCTCGCGGAAGTTCGCCTTAATGGGAAGGTCGATCGTCTCGCCGGACATGTCTGCCATCAGGCCACGCATACCGCCGAGCTGACGCAGCTGGGTCTTAGAACCACGGGCGCCGGAGTCGGCCATCATGTACAGCGGGTTCTCCTCGTCGAACATGTCGAGCATGAGCGCTGCAACCTTATCGGTACAAGCGGTCCACTCGTTAACGACTTCGATGTGGCGCTCCGTCTCGTTGATGAAGCCCTCCTCGAAGTACTCGTTGATCTGGTCGACGTTGGCCTGGGCGCGGTCGAGCAGCTCCTGCTTCTCGGCAGGGATGAGAGCGTCCCACACCGAGATGGTGAGGCCGGCGCGGGTAGCGTAGTGGAAGCCGGAGTACTTGATGGCGTCGAGGATCGGGCCGACCTTGGCCTCGGGATAGCGATCGCAGCAGTCCGCAACCAGCTTGGCCACGTCGCCCTTGACCATCTTGTAGTTCATGAACTCGTAATCTTCGGGCAGGCACTGGCGGTTGAAGATGATGCGGCCGATAGAGGTCTCGAAGCGCGCGGTCTTGTTGCCGGTGACGTCGTAGTCGACAAACTCGTTCTTGCCGTTCTTGACGCGGAAGATACGGGTGCCGTCCTCGTTGATGACGTTGGCATCGGCAGCGGACACGCGGACCTGGATCTTGGCCTGCATGTCGACCTCGGAGCGGCAGTCATAGGCGTGCAGCGCGTCGTCGAAGCTCGAGAACACGTGGTTCTCGCCCGGCAGACCCTCGCGAACCTGGGTGAGGTAGTACACACCGATGATCATGTCCTGCGAAGGGATGTTGACCGGCTTGCCGGATGCCGGCGAGCGCAGGTTGTTCGCAGAGAGCATGAGCACGCGGGCCTCGGCCTGAGCCTGGCTGGACAGCGGCACGTGGACAGACATCTGGTCGCCGTCGAAGTCGGCGTTGAAGGGCGAGCAGACCAGCGGGTGCAGGTGGATAGCCTTGCCCTCGACCAGCACCGGCTCAAAGGCCTGGATGGACAGACGGTGCAGGGTCGGTGCACGGTTGAGCAGCACGACGCGGCCGTCGATGACCTCTTCGAGGATATCCCACACAAAGGTGGCACCGCGGTCGATAGCGCGCTTGGCGCCCTTGATGTTCTCGACCTTGCCAAGCTCGACCAGGCGCTTCATGACGAAGGGCTTGAAGAGCTCCAGCGCCATGGTCTTGGGCAGACCGCACTGGTGCAGCAGCAGCTTGGGGTCGGTAACGATTACCGAACGGCCGGAGTAGTCGACACGCTTGCCCAGCAGGTTCTGACGGAAACGACCCTGCTTGCCCTTGAGGGCCTCGGCGAGCGACTTGAGCGGGCGACCGCCACGGCCAGAGACCGGGCGACCACGACGGCCGTTGTCGAACAGGGCGTCCACGGACTCCTGGAGCATGCGCTTCTCGTTATTCACGATGATCGCAGGGGCGTCCAGGTCGAGCAGGCGCTTGAGTCGGTTGTTACGGTTGATCACGCGACGGTACAGGTCGTTGAGGTCGGACGCGGCGAAACGGCCACCGTCAAGCTGGACCATCGGGCGCAAATCGGGCGGAATGACCGGAATGACGTCCAGGATCATGTTCGCGGGGCTGTTGCCGCCCTTCAGGAAGGCGTCAACGACCTCGAGGCGCTTAACGGCCTTCTCGCGCTTCTGCTTCTGGGAGTCCTCGTCGGCGATGATGGCCTTGAGCTTCTCGGCCTCGGAGGGGAGGTCGATGGCAGCGAGCAGGTCGCGGACGGCCTCGGCACCCATGCCGCCCTTGAAGTACATCGAGTAGTAGCGGGTCATCTCGCGGAACAGCGGCTCATCGGAAATGAGGTCGCGCTCGCTGAGCTTCATGAAGGCGTTGAAGGCGTCCGTGCGGAGCTGCTTCTCGTCCTTGCACTCTTCCTCGATGTCGACGATGCCAGAGGCGATCTCCTCGGGGGTCAGCGGCTCCTCGTCGGAGAACTCGTCAAAGTTCTCGGGGTTGCCCTGCTCCTTGAGGGACTCGATCTGGCGGGCGCACTCGGCATCGATCTCTTCCAGATCGGCGGCGAGCTCCTCGCGCAGGTCGTCGGCGTCGGCCTCGCGGGCCTCATAGTCAACCTCGGTGATGATGTAGCTGGCGAAGTACAGAACCTTCTCGAGGTCCTTGGACTTGATGTCGAGCATACGGCTCATCGGGAAGCTCGTGGGGCTCTTGAAGTACCAGATGTGGGACACGGGAGCGGCGAGCTCGATGTGACCCATGCGGTCGCGACGCACCTTGGCCGAGGTGACCTCGACGCCGCAGCGCTCGCAGACGATGCCCTTAAAGCGGATGCCCTTGTACTTGCCGCAGGAGCACTCCCAGTCCTTGGCGGGACCGAAGATCTTCTCGCAGAACAGGCCGTCCTTCTCGGGCTTGAGGGTACGGTAATTGATGGTCTCCGGCTTCTTGACCTCACCGTGCGACCAGGAACGGATCTGGTCGGCGGAGGCAAGGGAGATCTTTACCGAGTCAAAATCAGTAGCTTCGAAATCTGCCACAGTCAACTACTCCTTATCAGTGGTCGTGGCGGCGACAGCCTCGGGTGCCTCGGCGGTCTCGGCATCCTCGGCCTCGACGTCGGCGTCAACGCCGGCGAGCGCAGCCAGGTCGTCGAGAGCAGAGGTCTCCTCGGCGGTCACAGGGGCGGAGGCGTCCTCGTCGGCATCGTGCATGGGCTCGATGTCCAGTGCGAGGGAGCGAATCTCCTTGACGAGAACCTTGAAGGACTCGGGGATACCCGGGACAGGAACGTTCTCGCCCTTGACGATGGACTCGTAGGTCTTGACACGGCCCACGGTATCGTCGGACTTGACGGTCAGGATCTCCTGCAGGACGTTGGAAGCACCGTAAGCGTACAGTGCCCAAACTTCCATCTCGCCGAAGCGCTGGCCGCCGAACTGAGCCTTGCCGCCCAGAGGCTGCTGGGTAACCAGGCTGTAAGGGCCGGTCGAACGGGCGTGGATCTTGTCGTCGACCATGTGGCCGAGCTTGAGGATGTAGG
>DAWDYI010000008.1:23939-56328 GCA_052344885.1 Collinsella aerofaciens | reverse complement strand
GCCGTACGCTTGAACTTGGAAGGGGGAGGCCTCGCGGCCTCCCCCTTTTTGCGTTTACGGGCTTTTGTCTCACATAGTAGCTGTGTTTTATAACCCTCGTTTGTCGCATCTTCTGTGAACGGGCTACAATAACTTAGTCTGTGCGATATGGAGGTGAACATGGCTGAAGCTGGTATCGGCGTTGATATCGTCGAGATTTCCCGTATGAAATCAATTCTTGAAAAGACGCCGTCGTTTGCTCGGCGTGTGTTTACCGAAGAAGAGCGTGCGTATTGCGATGCATCATCGCGTCCCGCTGCTCACTATGCGAGCCGCTTTGCTTCGCGCGAGGCGGTGCTTAAAGCTCTCGGCACGGGTTTTAGTCAAGGCGTGGGTCGCAAGGATGTTTCGGTAACGCGTGATAAACTCGGCAAACCGAAGGCGCTGCTTTCGGGCCGTGCACTCGAGATCGCTCATGAGCTGGGTGTTGTTGAGGTCGCTCTTTCCATTACGCTTACAGGAGACTTAGCCGTTGCGAATGCCATCGCGATTACCGAAGATGCTCGGCCTAAGCCAAAAGATGAAAAGGTGAGTACCAAGAAACGCGTTGCGCAGACATTTAAAGAGGCTCGCTCTGTTTTAGATGAGCTTGAGCAGCTGCAGAATTCAGCATTGACGGAGCACCTGGGCGATGCTTCGCAAGATACGCTAGGAGCATAGATGAAACCGGTTTTGAGTACCGAAGAAGTCGTTCGTCTCGAGGATATCATCGAACGCGAAGGGACTTCGAAGGCCGAGCTTATGGAGCTAGCGGGTGAGTTTGCCGCCAACGAGGTCTTGAAGCTCAATCCCGATCGGGTTCTCTTTCTGGTCGGTTTTGGTAATAATGGCGGCGACGGTTGGGTTGCCGCCGATATTCTGAGCCATAAGGGTGTGGACGTCGATATCGTTTCTCCGGTTGAGCCGGATGAGATTCCTGCTGCTCTGGCACGTCATGTTGCTCGTCGTACTGCCGGCCGCGATGTGCACGTTTGCGTCGGCCCCTCGCGTGACGAACTCGAGGTTTTGATCGATAAGGCCGATGTTGTTGTCGATGCCATATTTGGTACCGGTTTCCACGGGAATCTGCGTGCGCCGTTCTCCATCTGGATTCCTACGGTCAATGAATGCGCCGATTGTGTCGTATCCATTGATGTCCCCTCGGGCCTGAATGCCGAGACGGGCGTTGTTGATGACGACTGCATTCGTGCCGAGCATACGGTGACGATGATTGCGCCCAAGATTGGTTTGTATAGCGCTGATGGCCCTGAGTATGCTGGCGATTTGATCTGCGGCAATCTTTACGACCGTCTTGACGAGGTCATCGATGATGTCGACCACGCCGCCGAGATTGTCGAGCCCGGTGACTTAGTTGATTACTTTGCTCCACTTCCTACGAATATCGATAAGTATTCCCGTGGCTCTGTGCTTATTGTCGCCGGATCTGCGCAATATCCTGGTGCTGCCATTATGGCGGCCAAGTCTGCAGCTCGCGCGGGTGCTGGTTACGTGGCAGTCGCGGCTCCTGACGCCTGCGCTAATCTTATTCGCATGGCACTTCCTTCGATTCCCGTCTTTGCTATTCCGTCTGATTCCCGCGGCTCCTTTGGCGCCGCTGCGCGCATGACGGTGTGCGAGATTGCAAAGAAGTACAGCTGCGTACTGTGCGGTCCCGGTATGACGACGTCGGCCGGCGCTATGCAGGTGGTTTCGGGCTTGCTCGAGCTTGATGTACCGCTTATTTTGGATGCCGATGCACTCAACTGCCTTGCTAAGATTGCCATTGACGGTATTGATAGTAACCCCGAGATGTATCGTCGCGAGCAGCCGTTGGTTATGACGCCGCACTATCGTGAGCTTTCGCGTCTGGTTGCCGGTGACGAGGTGAACGACCTTGGTACCGCGATTGCGGCCGCGCAGAAGGTTGTCTGGGCTGCAGGCTCCGACAATCTGGTGGTCATTGCCAAGGGGCCGACGACGGCTATCTGTGGCGTTGAGCGTGTGTTGCTGCCGCTCTCGGGTCCGGCTTCTCTAGCAACTGCCGGTTCGGGTGATGTTCTCGCGGGTATTTTGGCCGGCACGCTTGCCACCATGCGCGACGAGATGGATCGTTGGGAGTTGCTGTATTCGTACGCCGTCGCACTTCACAGCTACGCCGGTTTTGCCGCGGCGACGGAGTATGGTGAGAAGAGCGTTATCGCGACCGATCTTATCGACTTGATCGGTCCTGCCATGGAGCTGGCGGCAAAGGATGCGCTCGAAGATCTGGGAATCATGGACGAAGGGTCGGATGACTAATCATGAATAAAGCCGATTTGACGCGCTGGTCCTGGGTCGAGATCGACCGTGGGGCGCTCCGTCGTAACACGAGGGCCTACAAGAACTTGCTGAATCCACGTCAGCGCCTGTGCTGCGTGGTCAAGGCCGATGCTTATGGCCATGGAGCTGTTGAGTGCGCCAAGATCATGTATTCGGCCGGTGCCGACATGTTTGCCGTGGCGACGGTTAACGAGGGCGTTGAGCTCCGACAGGGCGGGATTACGAAACCCATCCTCATCCTAAGCGAGCCGCCTATCGAGGCCATTCCGACGTTGCTCGAGTTTGATATCATGCCCTCGGTCTATACGTCTGACTTTGCTCTTGCGTATGGCGAATGTGCCGTCGCGGCGGGCAAAGTGGGCAAGTATCATCTCGCCATCGAGACGGGCATGAATCGTATCGGCGTTCACTACACGCAGGTGCTCGACTTTGTCCGCGGTATAAATTTCCATCGCGGTATTCAGTGCGACGGCGTATTTACGCACTTCGCCACGGCCGATGAACCTTCGGGCTGGGACTACAAACTGCAGTGTCAGCGCTTTACCGAGGCCGTTCAGGCCATTAAGGATGCGGGCTTTGAGTGCGGTATCGTGCACTGCGCCAACACGCCGTCCTCGATGCTCGACCCTTCGATGCATTTTGATATGATTCGCGCCGGCGTTGGCTTGTATGGAATGCAGCCGTGCGAGCTGAGTGGCCGCGTGATGCAGCTTGATCCCGTTATGAGCGTCCATGCGCGTGTGACGCGCGTGGCACACCCTGCGATGGGTGAGGGCGTGGGCTACGGTTTTACCTACCGCGTACCGCGTACGCGCGTTCAGATCTGCACGCTGCCGATCGGTTATGCCGATGGCCTATCGCGTACGCTTTCCAATCGTATGGATGTGCTGTATCGCGGCGAGCGCGTGCATCAGGTTGGCAATATCTGCATGGACCAGTTTATGGTCGCCATTCAGTCCAACCCGGCACACGAGATTCCCGAGGCCGAGTATGGTGACGAGATGATTATTGTCGGCCGCGATGGCGATGCCGAGATCACTATGGACGAGATGGCCCGACTGCGCGGAACGATTAACTACGAGGTCGCCTGCGGCTTTGGCATGCGTCTCGACAAGGTCTACGTGTAGGAGCCGCTATGGGCGTCATGCACATCCCGGGCCATACCCATCAGGCGCCGCGTGAGGTCGCACTCGAGGAAATTGAGGCCGTTCTGGGCGATTGTCACCTCTGCCAGCTCTACCAGTCGCGTCACAATATCGTGTTTGGCGTGGGAAACCCCCGCGCTCGTGTGATGTTTATCGGTGAGGCGCCGGGCCGCAATGAGGATTTGCAGGGCGAGCCCTTTGTGGGGGCGGCAGGCGAGGACCTCAACGGCATTTTGTCGCTGGCGGGGCTCAAACGCGAAGACGTCTACATTGCCAACGTGCTTAAGTGCCGCCCGCCGGGAAACCGCAATCCGCGTCCCGAGGAAGTGCTGGCTTGCTCGCCGTTTTTGCGTGAGCAGATTCGAAGCATCTGGCCCGATATTATCGTGACGCTCGGCAACCCCGCGACGCACTTTGTGCTTAAGACCGAGATTGGCATTACTAAGCTGCGCGGCAGGTTCCACCAGATGGGGCATTTTGTAGTAATGCCCACGTTCCATCCGGCAGCAGCGCTACGCAATCCGGCGTGGCAGGAACTGCTGGAGGAAGACTTTAAGATGCTGGGCGACTATCTGGAGCGACATCCCGCACCAGAGGACGCCTCGGAATAATAAGGAGCATATATGTCCCTGGAGCGCCTGGGGGTAGGTACTTACAAAACGACTTGCGCTGCCGATACGGAGTACTTTGGCGAGCTAATTGCACCGTGCCTTGAGGACGGCGATGTGCTCATCCTGACCGGTGGCCTGGGGGTGGGCAAAACTCACTTTACCAAGGGCGTCTCGCGCGGGCTGGGCGATGGGCATATGGTTACGAGCCCTACGTTTGCGCTCATGGCCGTTCACGATCAGGGCCGTATTCCGCTGTTTCACTTTGATCTATACCGCCTGGAGCATGCCTACGAGCTCGAGGATACGGGCATTTTCGATGTGCTGGGCTATGAGGGTGCTTGCCTGCTGGAATGGGGCGAACAATTCCAAGACGAGCTGACGGATGAGTATCTTTCGGTGACGCTCAAGCGTGATGAGGGCGACAGTGATGTGCGAACGATAACGCTCGAGGCGCACGGTGACCGCGCAATGGAGCTTTCCCATTTGATTGATAAGGCTGTACAAGATGAGCTTGCATAACGATAACGCGCTGGTGGTGGCGCTCGATACTTCGACCGACATGCTTGCCTGCGCGGCAAGCTGGATTGATGGGCAGACGGGCGAGACGAAGCTCGTGAGTGGCGACCACATGTGTCGCCGTCACGCCAACGTTGAGCTCGTGAATACCGTTGATGGCGTGCTGGCTCAAGCCGGTCTGGATCGCAGCGATGTTGGTTACTACGTGGTCGGCCGCGGCCCGGGGTCGTTTACGGGTGTGCGCATCGGCATCTCCACTGCCAAGGGCCTCGCGCGCGGTGCCAATGTTCCGCTGCTGGGCGTGTCGACGCTCGACGCTTGCGCTTGGACGGCGTGGAAGGCTGGCGTGCGCGGCAAGCTTGGTATCTTGGCCGATGCTATGCGCGGTGAGGTATATCCGGCGCTGTATATGCTGGTCGATGAGGGTCCCGAGCGTCAATTTGAGCGCGAACACGTGGTCAAGGCCGCCGTGGCGCTCGATGAGTGGCGCCAAGCAGCGGACTGGGACCAGGTTCAGCTGACCGGTGACGGTCTCGTGCGCTATGGCAAGCTGCTGGGTGAGGACGAGACCGCCCGCTGCGTGGAGCGCGACCTGTGGTGGCCTTCGGGCGAGGGCTTGCTGCTCGCGCACGCTGCGGGTGACGGCGATCCGGCTCGCGTCCTGCCGATTTACACGCGCCTTTCTGATGCCGAGGAAAACGAGCGCAAGCGTCTTGGTCTTGCCGAGAGTGCGCAGAGCGAAATTACGGGCGTTGCCGATGAGCTCGCCGGTCGTCATCTGCAGTTCCGTCCCATGGGCGCGGCGGATGCCGAGGGCGCGAGCGCGCTGGAGGCTGCCTGCTTTGAAGGTGCCGGACACAAGGCGTGGACGCCGGGCATGTTCCTGTCCGAACTGGGCGAGGACGTCGCTGCGCCGCGTAGTTGGTGGGTGGCACACGACGACGGCAAGCTGCTGGGCCTTGCCGGCGGTATGGTCGTGGACGGTGATGTGCAGATTCTGGATGTCGCCGTCGACCCGGCACATCGCCGTGAGGGCATTGCCCGCAAGCTGCTGTCGCATGTGAGCTATGATGCCCAGATGCTCGGCTGCACCACGGCTTCGCTCGAGGTCGAGGACGGCAACGAGGGAGCGATCGCGCTTTATAACGCTCTGGGCTTTACCGAGGCAGGACGGCGCCGCGGCTACTATGGTGCCGGCAAGGATGCCATCGTCATGACGGCGCCGCTGCCCTTGGTGCTCCCGGTCGACAACGCTTCGCCCGAGCCGACGGCGGCTGAGCAGCGTGTATGGCCGCTGCCTGCGCCCGAGCGAACCGTTGAGGAGCGCGCTGAAATTGAGCGCCGTCGCCTAGTGCTCGCTATCGAGAGTTCCTGCGACGAGACGGCCGTGGCGATTATCGATGCGGATGGCAATATGCTGGCCAACCAGGTGTCGACACAGATTGATTTTCACGCCCGCTTTGGCGGCGTGGTGCCCGAGATCGCCTCGCGCAAGCACGTTGAGGTGATTGTGAGTGTCGTAGATGCGGCGCTCGAGGATGGCACGGCATCGCTTGGCCTTGAGGGTGGGGCGATTGCGCCAAGTGAGCTTGCCGCCGTGGGCGTGACACAGGGTCCGGGCCTGGTGGGTGCCCTGGTGGTGGGTGTCGCCTTTGCCAAGGGCTTTGCGTATGCTGCCGGCAAGCCGCTCGTGTGCGTCAATCATCTGGAGGGCCACTTGTTCGCCAACCTGTTGGCGCAGCCCGACCTCAAGCCTCCGTTTATCTTTACGCTTGTCTCGGGCGGGCACACCATGCTCGTGCACGTAAAGGCATGGGGCGACTACGAGGTGCTCGGAGAGACGCTCGACGATGCCGTGGGTGAGGCCTTCGACAAGGTGGCCAAGGCGCTGGGCCTGGGCTATCCCGGTGGCCCCATCATCTCTAAGCTGGCCGAGACGGGCAACCCCAAGGCGATCGATTTCCCCCGTGCGCTTAACAGCAGGGGGGACTACCGCTTCTCGCTTTCGGGCCTCAAGACGGCGGTGACGCTCTACATCGAGCAAGAGACCAAGGCCGGGCGCACGATTCACCTTCCCGATCTGGCGGCTTCGTTTGAGGCAGCTGTCTTTGACGTGCAGTACAAGAAGGCCAAAAACGCACTGCACGCTACCGGATGCAAGGAATACTGCATCGGTGGCGGCGTCTCGGCTAACCCGCATCTGCGCGAGATGATGATCAAGAAGCTCGGACGCCAGGGCATCCGCGTGACGGTGCCGCCCTTGTCTGCCTGCACCGATAACGCCGCCATGATCGCGGAGGTCGCTCGCCGTAAATTCGACCGAGGTGAAATCTCGCCGTTCGACGTCGACGCCGATCCGAACATGACGCTGTAGCTGGTACGGCGCGGTCCCCGGACGGAGGGGCCGGATATAAGGTTTCCTGCTCTACAGTCCTGCGCAAGACGAAGGCCACATTAAGTGGCCTTCTTTGCGTGCGGAACTCGCGATAAACCTTATATCCGGCCCCTCCGTCCGGGGACCTTTCTGTATCGATATAGCTTCTGAGCTGGTTTGGCGTCGGCAACGTCCAGCAAGGTTAACAAGCCAGCGTCGAATTTCCAGCGTTCTTTAGCTGAAAGAAAAAGTTGGTGTGCGGAGCTTTGCTCCGCATTTGGGATGGGAGCCCCTGAGAGCCGCGGGAGCCGGGCGGCGCATATGAACTTTATCGCGAGTTCCGCACGCAAAGGAAAGCACTTAATGTGCTTTCCGTCTTGCGCAGGACTGTAGAGCAGGAAAGTTCATATGCGCCGCCCGGCTCCCGCGGCTCCCGAGGGGCATCTCTCATGCAAAAACTGTCGTGGGGTAAAGTCCGAGGTCAGTGGCGTTTTATACCGAGAAATCCAAAAAAGTTGAAAATTCATTACAAATTTGCGTTGACTTTAGGTAACTAAAGTTTCATACTCCTTTTCAACCACTGGGGGATGTGAACGCGCACGGATTGTTCACATCATGATCGAAGAGGATTTCTTAGACATGTTCACGCATCAGCTAAACATTATCAGCGTAGTAATTATCTGATGCGGGTTAGCACATACAGCTAGCCCGTACGATAACGGGCGGCTGATGAAGATGAGGGCCGTCGAGCGCAACCGACGGCCCTCATTTTTTATGTCTAGGAAGTTCTTTTTAGAGGAGGAAATGTAATGAACGGAGTTTTGCTCATGGTTGTGGCCGCGGCGGTGCTCGCCTGCGGCTATCTGGGCTATGGCCGATGGCTGGCCAACAAGTGGGGCGTTGACAAAGAGGCCCTCACGCCGGCCAAGCGCATGAAGGACGGCAAGAGCTTTTCGCCCGTCTCCGCCTTCACCGCGTTCTCGCACCAGTTCAGCTCGATCTGCGGTGCTGGCCCTGTCACGGGTACGATCGTCGCCATGGCCTTTGGCTGGCTGCCCGTCGTGCTCTGGGTCCTCGTCGGCGGCATCTTCTTTGGTGCCGTCCACGACTTTGGTGCCCTGTACGCTTCGATGAAGAACAACGGCAAGTCGCTCGCTCAGCTCATCGAGAAGTACATCGGCAAGACCGGCCGTCGCCTGTTCCTGCTGTTCTGCTGGCTGTTCTGCATCATCGTCATCGCCGCTTTCACCGACATGGTCTGCAAGACGTTCATGTTCACCCCGGCCGTTGACGCTTCTGGTGCTGCTACCGGTGCCATCGACTTCACCAAGTCCTATGCCGCCGGCTGCGCTGGTACCATCTCCATCCTGTTCACCTTCGTCGCTATCGCCTTTGGTTGGGCCCAGAAGAAGTTCAACCTCACCGGCGCTGCCGAGTTCGTCACCGGCGTGGTCCTCATGGTTCTCATGTTCGCCGTCGGTATGCAGTTCCCGGTCTACCTGGATAAGTTCCAGTGGTTCGCCGTCGTCATGGTCTACCTGGTCTTCGCTGGCGCCATGCCCATCCAGATGCTCAAGACTCCGCGCGATTACCTCACTTCCATCATGATGATCGTCATGATCGTCTGCGCTGTCCTCGGCATCGTCGTCCTGGGCGTCAACGGTCAGGCCACTATCACCGCTCCGGTCTTCACCGGCTTCTCCACTGCCTCCGGCATGATGTTCCCGGTCCTGTTCGTCTCCGTCGCATGCGGTGCTCTCTCCGGTTTCCACAGCCTCGTTTCTTCCGGCACCTCTTCCAAGCAGGTCGAGAAGGAGCAGGACGCCGTCAAGGTCGGCTACGGCGCCATGATCGTCGAGTCCTTCGTCGGCATCCTTGCCATCATCGTCGCCGGCATCATGTTCTCCGACATGAACACCGCCGGTACCGGCGTCCTCAACGCCGGTGTCGCTTCCACCCCGTTCCAGATCTTCGCCGCTGGCATCTCCCGCGGTATGCAGGCCTTCGGTGTTGACGGCACGCTCGCTACCGTCTTTATGACCATGAACGTTTCCGCTCTGGCTCTGACCTCGCTCGACGCCGTCGCCCGCATCGCCCGCACCTCGTTCTCCGAGTTCTTTGCCCAGACCAACGATGCCCTGGCCATCGAGTCCAAGGCCGGCTACATGAAGGTCCTCGGCAACCCCTGGTTCGCCACGGTCGTTACCCTGCTTCCCGGTCTCGCCCTCGCTTTTGGTGGCTATGCCAACATCTGGCCGCTCTTTGGTGCTTCCAACCAGCTGCTCGGCGGCATGACCATGATCACCCTCGCCGTGTTCTGCAAGTGCACCGGCCGCAAGGGCTGGATGCTCTACGTGCCCGTCGCCTTCCTGCTCTGCTGCACCTTCACCTCGCTGGTCCAGAGCGCCATGGGCTGCATGACCGCCGTCCAGGCCTACGGTTTCTTCGGTACCATCCCGGCTACTGCCACCACGGCCGCCGTCTCCGTCGCCGCCACCAAGGGCCTGCAGCTCGTCTTCGCCGTCCTGCTGATGGTCCTGGGCCTCATCGTCGCCGTCAACTGCCTCAAGGAGTTCTTCGGCAAGGAGGCTGGCTCCATGCCTGATGAGGAGCCCGAGTGGTCCGAGATGGGCAAGGCCGAGTACGGTCGCGCCGCTGCCGCCGAGGCTCCCGCTGACGCCGAGGCCGCCAAGGCCTAGTCAGCTTGATGGACTAACCGTTCCATCCATATGACTCGGAAAGATCGGGTCCGCGACTTCGCGGGCTCGGTCTTTTTTTCATGCGAAAGCGGGTGACGCTCGAGTGTTCTCGCAGATGTTTTGCGTGGATAAGGGCGCGCGTTGTACCATATAGACGTATATGTGTACATATGAAAGGGACCCCGTGGCCAAGACGGTATATTCCGATAATCAAAACAATGTCGATGCTTTGGCTGAGCGCCTGAGCAGCCAGACGTCGCTTTCTGCTGAGCGTGCCAAGCTGGTTGCCTACGACCTGCTTTGCCGCAAGGCGCTCAAGATTAAGTCGAGTGCGCTGGCGCAGATTTTCCGCTCCGTCGATAAGGAGTGCGACACCAAGGCGATGCGCGATGAGCTTATCGCGGCAAAGATCGTGACCAAGATCGAGGGTAGCGGCATTAACGGGCGCCCGGCGTTCTATACCATCAATGCCGAGATCCGCGATGCCCAGGAGCAGCCTGCCGAGTCCGTCGAGGGTTTTGTCGTCGAGGATTCCGCTGACGTGCCTGCTGTGGAAGAAGCTGCTCCGCGTGAGCATGTCGATACCGATGAGTTGCTCGATGAGAACGTCGTGCGTGCCTTTACGGCCAAGGCAGGACGCGGCGGTTTTGGCGGGGGTGGCAAGCGCGATGCGCAGCGCCGCGCCCAGCAGGAGCGCTTCCGTCGCGCCGTTGCTCAAAAGGGTGAGACGGATGCTGAGGCCGTCGAGGAAAAGCCCGTCGGGATGCAGGAGCCGACTCTCGCTCAAGAGCATGCTGAGATCCAGGAGCCCAAGCGTCGCCGCGGTGCCCACTTTAAGGCCGAGCAGCGAGGTGCCGCATGCGAGGTCCAGGATTCCGTCGAGGCTGCTGACGCGTCCGATGAACCGGCCAAGAAGGCTCCGGGTTCATGCCGTCCCGGACGTGGTTTTGAGGGGCGCGCGTATCCCGTAAGGCGTCAGGAGAAGAGCGAACCGGCTTCGACCACTCAGGGCGAGAAGGACGAGAAGGCCGTTGAGCCGGTGGCTCGCGAGCAAAAGCCTGTTGAGCCGCAGCTTGAGGTTGATGCCGAGGCCAAGGGCCAGCAGCCTACTGATGAGCAGACGGAGCAGGGCGCGTCGAGCAAGCCTCGCCGCCGTCGCCATCGTGGGGGCCGCAGTTCCCATGCCGAGACTGCAACCGAGAAGACCACGCCGCAGAACGAGGATGCGAAGGCCGAGGTTTCTTCGGGGCAGCCTAAGCGCCAGTCAGCGAAGGAGAGCAAGTCCGATCGTCCGCAGAAGCAGGCGTCTATGCCGAAGCGCGAGCGCAATCCCCAAGGCGATTCTAAGCGCAAGTCTCAGAAGAAGCCGGAGTCTGCCGCAGTAGATACTGCTGCCCAGCAGCCCGAGTCGGCCGCCCACGGCGAGGTCTCGGCGCTTGCCCTTGCCCGCGTTTTAGGCAGGCAGCTGTTCAAGGTTGTCCCCACGCCTATGGCGCTCTCCAAGATCAAGGAGCAGCAGACACAGATCGTAAAGGTCGAGGGCAAGGACGGCAAAAAGGCTCCGCAGCGCACTCAGCACAACGAGATGTCCAACCGCAAGATTGCCGAGGAAATCGCAATCATCCAGGCTTGGATCGAGCAGAACCGAGGTGCCGATACGCCGGTTGCCTCGCGCCGCCAGCGTGCCTACCAGATCTTTAACGACGAGAAGGCTTTTGACGGCAAGCACGGTGAGCGCTTGATCAGGCGTATGACCGAAAAGGGCATCAGCATGCAGGCGATCAAGGTCGCCCCCAATCGCCCCGTGCACTTTACGGGCTTCTTTACGCTGGGAGCCGACAAGCCGTTCATTATGGTCGAGAACCTGGACACCTACGACGAGATCGTCAAGCTGCTGCGTGGCCGCAAGCACGCCAAGCTCTTTGGCATCAAGGTGGGCGGCGTGATTTTTGGCGGCGGATGCAAGGCGAGCGTCTCGCATGCCTTGGACGATTATCTGGCCGAGATTGGCTATCGCTTTAACTACGTCTACTACGTAGGCGATATCGATCGCGAGGGCGCGCGCATCGTCGAACAGGCTCGCAATGCCAATGTGGTTGAGATTCGCCTGCATGCCGGCATGTACCGCGCCATGCTCGCCGAGCATAAGCGTCGCGTGAAGGCCGGCGGCGAGTGCGAGCCCGCGGCTGCCAACCAGGGCGTGCCGCAGAACCTGGCAGCGACGATCAAGGATCTGCCCATGGTTACGCGCGTGCAGTTCCGCAACGTGCTACGTGAAGGCGGGCGCATTCCGCAGGAGATTCTGATGACCGCAGACTATCGGGATGGCGACTCGGGAAGCTTCGACCGCATGCTGAACAACTAGGGCGTTCGGCCCCGGGAGAGCGGGGACACCGGCTTAGGTTTCCTGCTCTACAGTCCTGCTCACGACGGAGGCCACATTAAGTGGCCTCCTGTTCGTGCGGAACTCGCGATAAACCTAAGCCGGTGTCCCCGCTCTCCCGGGGCCTGCGGCTACTTGGTTGTCGCAGGCGGCTCGCTTTTCGGAACAGGGCTGATAATTCTAGATGCAAGGCGCTCTTGGTCGTTATGGGCCTGGGGCGTCTGTCTTATATAGGTAGATTCCTTGCGGGTTCGAATCCCTCCGCTTGCTCACAAGAAAAGCCTCCCGATCGGCTATGCGTTCGAGAGGCTTGTTTCTTTGGCTGGGACGGAGGGATTCGAACCCCCAACAGCCGGCACCAAAAACCGGAGTTCTACCGTTGAACTACGTCCCAATGTGCGGTGTTGCCCAAAAGCAACTCGTTTAGTTTACCTAATCTGCGAGGGCATCGCAAACACCATCGAGCAGGCGTACGGCGAGTGTCTGCGCGTCGCTGGCCGTGAAAGTGCCGTTGTAGCGCGTCATGCCCGTGAGCTCAATGCGAATGCGAGCCGGCTTCTGCTGCGCGGCGACATTGGCGGTGCGGATGCGCTGGGCCAGGTTGTGGCACTCGGCGAGGGCGATCGTGGCGCGCGGCGCTGCATCTGCGGGCAGCTCATCGCTTGCGATCTCGAGCACCAGGTCAACGTCGGTTGGGACCTCGGAGTCGCAGAGCATCATGCCGCTGTTGTCGGTCGTTGCCGTGGCGATATTCCACATGCGCGACGCAACACTGCGTGCGATGGGGTCCTCGCCGATAACGGCAATCTGGAAGCGCTCGAGCACGTTGGCGGCGCGAGCAAAACCGATGCGGGACTCGGCTTCGGTGACCGAGGGCTTGCCCTCCCACACATGGTGCAGGCGGTTGATGTAGGCGTAGGTGTCCTGGAAGGCCATGCCGTCGGCAAACAGGCCGACATTTTCCTGGAACTGCTGCAGGGCGGCCTCGGTATGCGGGCCAAAGTAGCCGTCGTCTTCGCCACAGGCAAAGCCCAAAACGTTGAGAGCGCGCTGCAGGGCCTGCACATCGGCGCCATGGAAATTGGGCATGCGCAGATAGAGGGTGCGGTCGCCCAGCTTATACGAAGCGTCTACAAGGGCGCTCCAACAGGGGATATCGACGGCATGACCGGCAGCAAGGCCGCTGTCGAGCCTGAAGGTGCTGACGGCCTGCTCAGTGGTGGCTCCAAAGTACTTGTCGGTGACTTCGGCGGCATCAATCGTGTAGCCGAGCTGCAGGAGACGAGACTGCACGTCCTCGACGGCTGCTCCTTGCATGCCCGTTGTAATAGGTTCCATGAACGAACCCCTTTCGGCGTACCATTCGTACTATTTGAGCGTCTGTCGGATAGACAACGCAAAGGGATGCATAAACATGCACTCAACAGTGTAGCAAGTTGTGCCTAAATACGCTGCTGACAGGTTTTATAACCCCCGTTAGTTAAGACGCTCCACAAAGAAATCTGCCATGGAGAGGAACAGCTCGCGTGCGTGCGGATCAAGCTCAACGTTCTCGATGGCCGCTTTGGCCTTAGCGGTCAGGTCGAGCGCGTAAGTGTGGGCGTAATCGATGGAGCCGGTCTCCTGGAAGATCTCCACGGCGCGTGCGAGCTGCGCGGGATCATCGGTGCCTGAGGAAAGAATCGCCTCGACCTCGTCGTGGTGGCGCTCATCAGAGAGGGCGTGTACGGCGACAAGCGTGCGCTTGCCCTCGGTGATGTCGGTGCGGAAGTCCTTGTTGGCGGCTTCCTTAGTGCCGACAAGGTTGAGCAGGTCGTCCTGAATCTGAAAGGCAAGGCCTGTGTGCAGGCCAAAGGCGCGCAGCGCTTCGATTTGCTCATCGCTGCCGCCGCCGATAATGGCTCCGGCGGCAAGCGGCGTGGCTCCGCTGTAAAACGCGGTCTTGTGCGTCGCCATGTCCAGGTAGTCATCAACCGAGATATCAAAGCGCCCGTCGCGGACCCAACCCAGGTCGAGTGCTTGTCCCTCAATGGTGCGGACGATCATCTCGGTAAGCTCGTGGAGCACGCGCAGCTTCACGTCGGACTCCAGCGTGGGGTCGTCGAGAACCGTCTTGGTGACCATGGTGAGCGCCAGGTCACCACAATTGATGGCAAGGCCCGTGCCCTCGGTAAGGTGCATGCAGGGCTTGCCTCGACGAAGCTGTCCGTTGTCGGCGATGTCGTCGTGGATCAGCGCGCCCGACTGGAAATGCTCGATGGCCGCCGCGGCGCTGCGGGCACTCTCAAAGCTACCGCCCACTGCGGTTGCGGCGAGCATGCAGATAAGCGGGCGGTGGCGCTTGCCGGCGTTGGCCGTAAAAGCCGAGAGCGGCGCGTACAGGTAGCGCTCGATATCGGCAGAGGTCGCCTGTCCGTCAAAGAACGTGGCCAGATAGTCGTTAATCTGGTCAAAGTGCTGGGCTAAAAAGCTGGTAAACGGACTGGACACGGGTTCTCGCATTCTTTCTGAGGTTGCATTGATGCAATATGCAGACAACATATTGCCACATCAGGGCGTTTGGCGCGGCAGTTTTGGCGATTTAGGACAACGGGCGTGCGTTTGATGGAGTGTGCCTAAATCAGCCTAAAATGCTCGAGCGCCGCAACGACACCGTCATGATCGACGGTGTCGGTCACGTAATCGGCCTTATCCTTGAGATAGTCCGGTGCGTTGCCCATCGCAATGCCGACATCGACGGCGTTCATCAGCGAGACGTCATTGCTGGCGTCGCCAATGCCGTATACGGTTCCGTGGTGGGGGTCGAGGGCGTCGAGTACAGACTGGATGCCCCCGCGCTTCGTGCATTCGCGGGGCGAGATTTCGGTTACCTCGAGTTCGAGCTCATTAAAGCACAGCAGCGGCTCAAGTGCCTTATCTTGAGCGATGTGGTTGGCGAGCGATGTAGACATCAAGATCTTGTAGACACTGTAATGTTGCAGCTGCGTGACTGCGTCGCCCAGGGTGCGCGCGTATCCGGGAGCATCGGGCGCATCGGCACTCATGCGCACGACGCCGTTGAGGCCCTCAAAGCGGATGACCTCGCCCGATTGCTCAAGGTAGGGGGCAAGACGCTGCAGCATACTGGGCGTCATCGACAGATCGCGAATTGCGTGTCCGTTGATCTCGGCGTAACCGCCCGCAAGACAGACGATGCCGGTCCAAGGCAGCTCAAGAAGTTTGGGGTGGATGCAGCTCAGGGTGCGTCCCGTGCAGATAAAGGCCATGTTGCCGTTGGCGACAAACTCGCGGATTGCTTGCGAAACCGCCTCGTTGGGATAGGGGGAGAGGTCCCGCTCGTCTTCGGGAAGGTCTTGGGCGAGCCTGGGGTCTTGCCAGGCGAGCGTTCCGTCGATATCGAAGAAGCAAATATCGCCGCGCTTATGGGCTGCGCTGGCGGCAGGGGAGGCCGAGGTGGTGGGCACAAATTCCGGCTCGAGGCCCATGATCTGGTCAAAATGCTCTTTAACGCGGGGAACGGAGATGCCGATGATCACCTGGGCGGTCTTGCCCGTAATGATGAGGCCCTTGGCGCCCACCGCGACAAACGACGCGTTATCTGCAACGATGGAAGGGTCTGCGACCTCGACGCGCAGGCGCGTGGCGCAGTTGGTTGCGCCCACGATATTGCCAACGCCACCTAAAAGCTGAATTACCCGCTCAGCGAGGACGTGATCTTGATCGGATTGACTATTGGCCTCGTCATTGGGAGATTGCTCTTTGGCAAAGCCGCTTCCCGTTAAATGATCGATTGCCGCGCGATTGGCGACATGATCCTCGCGGCCCGGCGTCTTAAGGTCATAGATCAAGATGAGTGCTCGAAAACTCACAAAAAAGATGAGGCTAAAGGCAAGGCCGATACCGAGCGCCAAAAGATAGGCACCGGCATGCATGCGCATGAGCGGAATAAAGTTGAAGGCTGCCATCTCCATGAGGCCGCCCGAGAAGATGCCGACGATGCCAAAGAGATTCATGGTTGTGGCAAGGCAAGACGATAAGACGGCGTAGAGCAAAAAGAGCCCGGGGTGGGTGAACATAAAGAGAAACTCGAGTGGCTCGGTAACGCCGCAAACCACCGAGGCGATGATGGCGGGAACAAGGATGACCCTGAGGCCGGCGCGGCGCTCGGGTTTTGCGGTGGAGTAGAATGCGGCTGCGATGGCGGGAAGGCCAAAGAGCTTGACCCAGCCGGTGGCGGTAAAACCGGCCCACGGCGCAAGCTCATTAAGGGGGCGCGTGCTATGGGAGAGGATGGGGAGCAAGCTGCTCCACGTGGCGTAGATGCCGTCGTTAATGACCAGGTTGTCGTAGTAGATCGGCATGTAGAGCAGATGGTGCAGCCCCATGGGCTCGAGTGCTCGCTCCAAAAACACAAAGATACCCACGCCGAAGGGGCCGACGCCCGCAAGTGCGTGGCGCAGCGTTTCGGTCGCTGCGTATACGAAGGGCACGATGGCGGCCGAGATGGCGGCAAGGGCGAACACGGCAAAAAAGCTGATGAGGTAGACCAGCGAGGAACCCGAGAAGGTACCGAGCCAATCGGGAACCTTGGCATCGTAGAAGCGGTCATGGATGGCAACGACGGTTGCCGATACCGCCAGCGGGCCGATAATGCCGGTGTCGAGTGTCTTGATGCCGTCGATGATGGTGATGCCGCTAGCGGAGGTCAAAGACGACGGGTACTTAAGTCCAAGGTTGTCTCCGCTCAGCTTGATGATCTCGCTCAAAAAGAAGCAATAGGCAAAATAGGCCACGAGCGCCTCGAGGCAACAACGAGCTGGTTGCTTTTGGGCAAGGCCGATGGGCAGCGCTACGGCAAAAAGGAGCGGAAGTCGTTTAAAGACCGTCCACGAGCCGCGCTGGATGATAGTCCAAAAAACGTACCAAGGGGTTCCGTATACGGCGAGGTCGCCGACGATATCCGCAGACGTTGCGAGGGCGGAGACGCCGACCATAAGACCCGATATGGAAAACAACATGGCGGGCGCGAACATTGCCCCGCCAAAGCGTTGGATTTTCTGCAGCATAATATGCCTTCCGAATATCGAGGCGCGTTGCGCGTGGGGAAACGTTTAAACAATGGATTCATTGTAGAGGACCAGACGATTGTCGTACCGGCAGTTTTGAGCGAAACCGATTTGGGCATGACAGAAACCGTCAACGGTTAAATCCTGTCGCTTTACCGATATTCGGTTTAAACAACTTTAAGAAATGCTATCGTGCCTAGCCGGAAATGAATAATGTAGAGGTGAAATAATGCCAAAAGCGATATACGAAGGAATCTACCGAGAAATACGCTCGCGCATCATTAATGGGACCTATGCGTTTCAGGAGATGCTGCCAACCGAAGCCGAGCTGACCGCGGAGTTCGGATGCACTCGCAATACCGTCCGTCGCGCCTTGGGTATGCTGGCCGACGGGATGTTTGTGCAGCCCATACACGGCAAGGGCGTGCGCGTTATTTGGCTTAAGGGCGAAACCGACATGTTGGGCGCACTCGAAGAGGTTGAGTCGTTTGGCGAGTTTGCAAAGCGCAACAATGCCGTTGCATCGACGGACGTTAAGTCTTTCGAACATCTGGTTTGCACCGAGCAACTCTCTCGTCACCTGGGCTTTAAGGTGGGCGAGGAGTTGATTCGCGTAGTGCGTGTCCGAAGCCTCAACGGCAACGCGCGCCAAGTGGACCATGGCTATTTTTTGGCGTCGATCGCCAAGGGCCTGACTCCCGAGATCGCGGCAGATTCTATTTACGGCTATCTGGAGCACAAGCGCGGTGTCAAAGTGATGGCGAGCCGTCGTACGGTGAGTGTCGAGCTCGCCAACGATGAGGACTGCAGCTATCTTGACCTCGGCAAATACAACTGCGTTGCCGTCATGGAGAGTCAGTCGTACACCTCGGATGGCATCTTGTTTGAGGTGACGCACACTCGCACACACCCCGAGATCTTCCATTACCGCGTCAATTCCAAGCGATAGCCGGCTAGCTCGCAGCCTGACGAGACTCATGGCCTCAAAGAGAAAACGCCCGGTCAAACCGACGGTACATCGGCTTGACCGGGCGTTTTCTCTGCATTCAATAACAAATAATTGTTTATACAAAACTTGTCAAGTATCAAGTTGAAATTACCGTTCACCGAAGTTTTTCTACCGCTCTAGTAATACTTGTTCAAACAACTAGCCAAATAGCGTATCGTTCAAATCAGCAAAAGGGGCAAAGTCCCCGAGCCAATCTCCGAAGGCGGCGGCAAAGGGTGCCGCCACGGTGTGAAAGGGTGGATTGTAATGAAGAACGAAATGAGCAGAAGGCAGTTCCTGGGCTTTGCTGGTTCCGCGGCTGCAGTTCTTGGTCTGGGCCTCGTGGGTTGCGGTGGTTCTGCCGGCTCCGGCTCCTCTGCTTCTGGTGACGCTGCCGAGGTCTACTTCCTCCAATTCAAGCCCGAGGTCGACAAGGAGTGGAAGGAGATCGCCAAGGCCTATAAGAAGGAGAAGGGCGTCGAGGTCAAGATTGTGACCGCTGCCTCCAACACCTACGAGGAGAAGCTCAAGTCCGAGATGTCCAAGAGCTCCGCTCCGACCCTGTTCCAGGTCAACGGCCCCACCGGTCTTAAGAACTGGAAGGATTACTGCGCCGACCTGTCCGATACCAAGCTCCGCGGTGAGCTCATTGACGACTCCCTGGCTCTGCAGTCCGACGGCAAGGATGTGTGCATCGACTGGGTCCAGGAGAGCTTCGGCATCATCTACAACAAGCAGCTGCTCGAGAAGGCTGGCTACAAGGCCGAGGACATCAACTCCTTCGACAAGCTGAAGGCTTGTGCCGACGACATCCAGGCCCGCAAGGACGAGCTTGGTGTCGAGGGTGCCTTCACTTCCGCCGGCATGGACGACTCCTCCAGCTGGCGCTACACCACCCACCTTGCCAACATGCCGCTCTACTACGAGTTTGAGAAGGAGCACAACCAGGAGGACGACGAGATCAAGGGTGAGTTCCTCGACAACTACAAGCAGATCTTCGACCTGTACATCACCGACTCCACCTGCGATCCTTCGCAGCTTGCTTCCAAGACCGGCGACGACGCCACCAACGAGTTCGCAACCGGCAAGGCCGTCTTCTACCAGAACGGCTCTTGGGCCTACTCTGACCTCGTCAAGGCCGGCATGACCGACGATCAGATTGGCATGATGCCGATTTACATCGGTGTTGACGGCGAGGAGAACCAGGGCCTGTGCTCCGGCGGCGAGAACTACTGGTGCGTCAGTTCCCAGGCTTCCGAGGATGCCCAGAAGGCCACCGAGGACTTCATGTATTGGTGCGTCACCGCTGACACCCCGACCAGCATCATCGCCGACAAGATGGGTCTGACCGCTCCGTTCAAGAGCGCCAAGGAGACCACCAACGTCTTCTCGCAGCAGGCCGTTGCCATGGCCAAGGACGGCAAGAAGACCGTCGCTTGGGACTTCGTCTACATTCCCTCCGAGGAGTGGAAGAAGAACCTCAAGCAGGCTCTGATTGCCTACGCTGCCGATAACAGCAAGTGGGACGGCGTCAAGAACGCCTTCGTCGATGGCTGGAAGACCGAGAAGGCCGCTTCCGAGTAAGCAGTTGCTGCCCAAGCTATCTGATTAGCGACAGGGGGCGGGCAGACGTTGGTTTGCCCGCCCCCTGCATATTGAAAGGACCCTTTTATGGGCAAAGCACTCAAGCGCTGGTGGCCGCTCTTTATGCTGCCCACGTGCCTGGCGTTTATGATCGGGTTCGTGATCCCTTTTATCCAGGGCTTCTATCTCTCGTTCTGCCAGTTTATTATCATTAGTAACGCGCACTTTGTCGGTATCGAGAACTACGTGCGCGCGCTGTCCGATCCGCAGTTCTCCACGTCGTTCTTCTTTACCGTGGCGTTTGCCTTCCTGTCGACGGTGCTCATCAACGTGATCGCCCTGGCCATTGCGCAGGCGCTCACCCGCAAGGCGCTCAAAGGCACCAACATCTTCCGTACGATCTTCTTTATGCCTAACCTGATCGGCGGCATCGTGCTGGGCTACATTTGGCAGATTCTGATCAACTGCCTGCTCTCCAACGTGGGCGCCCAGCTCATCGCTCTTAACTCTGCTGCTGGCTTCTGGGGCCTTATCATCCTGACCCTGTGGCAGCAGGTCGGCTACATGATGATCATCTACATCGCTGGTCTGCAGTCCATTCCGTCCGACTACATCGAGGCCGCCAAGGTCGACGGCGCTACGGCATGGCAGACGTTTTGGAAGGTTAAGATCCCTAACCTGATGCCGACCATCACCATCTGCCTGTTCCTGTCCATCACCAACGGCTTTAAGCTGTTCGACCAGAACCTCGCCCTTACCGGCGGCGCCCCCGCGCACTCCACCGAGATGCTCGCCCTGAACATCTACAACACGTTCTATTCGCGTGCCGGTATCGCATGGCAGGGCATTGGTCAGGCCAAGGCGGTTATCTTCTGCATCCTGGTCGTGGCCATCTCCATGATCCAGCTTAAGGCCACGAGGTCCAAGGAGGTGCAGCAGTAATGAAACGCGATAAGGTTATCAACCGCGCGCTCTCGATTTTCTTTACGATCCTGTCGCTCGCGTGGATCTACCCCGTGTTCATGATTGCGCTTAATTCTTTTAAGAAAGCGACCGCAATCAGCACCACCACGGCATTCGATCTGCTCACGCCCGAGACGTTCAACGGCCTCGCAAACTACATGCACGCCCTTAACGAGCAGGGCTTTGCCTCGGCATTTATGTACTCGCTCATCATCACGGTCACGTCGGTCGTGCTGATCTTGGTGTGCTGCTCCATGTGCGCTTGGTACGTGGTTCGTGTCAACAACAAGATCTCGAACTTCTTCTATTACCTGTTCGTGTTCTCGATGGTCGTGCCGTTCCAGATGCTCATGTTCACGCTGTCCAATTTGGCGGACCGCATCGGCTTTAACACGCCGTTCAACATCTGCTTTATCTATCTGGGCTTTGGCGCGGGCCTGGCGGTCTTTATGTTCGCCGGCTTTGTAAAGAACATCCCGCTCGAGATCGAGGAGGCGGCCATGATCGACGGCTGCAACCCGGTCCAGGTGTTCTTTAAGATTGTCCTTCCCATCATGAAGCCCACCTATCTTTCGGTCGGCATTCTCGAGACCATGTGGGTCTGGAACGACTACCTGCTGCCCTACCTTACGCTCGACTCCACCAAGTACAAGACCATTCCTATCTTGATCCAGTACTTCCGCGGCGGCTACGGCCACGTCGAGCTTGGCCCCATGATGGCCTGCATCATGATGGTCGTTATCCCCATCGTCATCATGTACATCCTCTGCCAGAAGTACATCATCGACGGTGTGGTGGCAGGTGCCGTCAAGGGCTGATGCCGTAACTGTTTTGCAAGTTTTGGCGGCGTCCCTCAGCGCGGCGCCGCGTATCGAAAGGTAAAGACATGGCCGAGATTGTTCTCAAACATGTTCAGAAGGTGTATCCCAACAACGAGTCAAAAAAGAAAGGCTTCTTTGGCAAAAAGAAGAAGACCGAGGAGAAGAAGCACAACCTCAAGGTTACCGAGGACGGTGTGCTCGCTGTAGAGGACTTCAACCTCACCGTTCACGACCAGGAGTTCGTCGTCCTCGTTGGCCCCTCTGGCTGCGGTAAGTCCACGACGATGCGCATGGTCGCCGGCCTGGAGGACATTACCTCGGGCGATGTGCTCATCGATGGCAAGCGTGTCAACGACGTGGCGCCCAAGGACCGCGACATCGCCATGGTGTTCCAGAGCTACGCTCTGTACCCCAATATGACGGTGTACGAGAACATGGCGTTTACGCTCGAGCTCAAGAAGGTTCCCAAGGACGAGATCGACCGCAAGGTTCGCTCTGCTGCCGAGATTCTGGGCATTACCGAGTACCTCGACCGTAAGCCCAAGGCGCTCTCCGGCGGCCAGCGCCAGCGTGTCGCTATCGGCCGCGCCATCGTGCGTGACCCCAAGGTTTTCCTGATGGACGAGCCGCTGTCCAACCTGGACGCCAAGCTTCGTAACCAGATGCGTGCCGAGCTCATTAAGCTGCGCCACGAGATCAAGGGCACGTTCATTTATGTTACTCACGACCAGACCGAGGCCATGACCCTTGGCGACCGTATCGTGGTCATGAAGGACGGCGTCGTCCAGCAGATCGCCACGCCGCAGGAGGTCTTCAACCATCCCGCGAACATCTTCGTCGCCGGCTTCATCGGCGTGCCGCAGATGAACTTCTTCGATGCCCAGCTGGTGCGCTCGGGCAACGGCTTTACCGTCAAGACCGAGGATATGAACGTGGCACTCGCCCCCGAGACTTGCGCTCAACTTGCCCTCAACTGGGACGGCGGCGACGTGAAGGAGATTACGGCCGGCGTGCGTCCCGAGCAGATCCTGCTTGCCGACAAGGGCGAGGAGGGCGCGCTCCAGGGTACCGTCGAGGTGACCGAGCTCATGGGCTCGACCGAGCATGTCCACGTGACCGCTCCCGACGGCCAGTTTGTCCTGATTATCCCCGTCGTCGACCTCGAGGCCAAGGGCGCGCTCAAGGCTGGCGACACCATCTGGTTCAAGTTCGAGAAGAACGCGACCCACCTCTTCGATAAGGTCTCTGGCAAGAACCTTATCTAGGCCCGGTGCATCCAGGCCCTCCCTTTGGGCGACTGCGGTATTGCCATCCTTTTGCCGCGGTCACATATAAGGCTCCCCTCCCGTCCACTGGGCGAGAGGGGAGCCTTTCTTTGTGTTGGGGCTGTCTGACCGGTCGTTTGTCTCGATCTGTAACGGGTGAGGCTGATTTCGGACGTTAGATGTTACAGATCGAGACGGTTCCGCTGAGCTAACCATTTCATCTAAATCTGTAACACCAAAGGTGAATTTCAGCTGCTAGATGTTACAGATCGAGATAAACCCAAGGGGAGGGGCCGGTATGTCTCAATCTGTAACAGCTGGGACCGTTTTTACCGAGTAGTTGTTACAGATCGAGATTGTTTGGCCGAGTTGGGTCGCAGGGTAACGTGCGGGCACAAAAAACGGAGCCGTGTTGCCACGACTCCGTTTCTCAAGAGGATGGGTAAGGGAAGCGAATTAGTTCAGGTGCCAGATCTCGTCGTTGTACTGGGAGATGGTGCGGTCGGACGAGAAGGTGCCGGCGTTGGCGATATTGATCAGCGTCTTGCGCATCCAGGCGTCCTGGTCCTCGTAGTCGGCCAGCACGCGCTCCTTGGTCTGGATGTACTCCTCAATGTCGAGCAGGGCCATAAACCAGTCCTTGCCCTTAATGTCATCGTGCAGGCGCTGCAGGCGCTCGGCGTTGCCGGTCGCCATAAAGGCCGGGTTGGTGATGAAGTCCACCAGCAGTTTAATGCCGGGCTTGCGGTAGAGCACACCGGCGTCATAGGTGCCGTCGGCATAGAGCTGCTCGACCTGTTTGGACGAGGCACCAAAGGTGTAGATGTTCTCGTCGCCCACGAGCTCGGCAATCTCCACGTTGGCGCCGTCAAGCGTGCACAGGGTTAGGGCGCCGTTGAGCATGAACTTCATGTTGGAGGTGCCGCTCGCCTCCTTGGAGGCCAGGCTGATCTGCTCGGAGATGTCAGCGGCGGGGATCACGCGCTCGGCGGCGGTGACGTTGTAGTTCTCGATCATGACGACCTGCAGGTAGGGAGCCACGTCGGGGTCGTTTGCAATCCACTGCGACAGCGTCAGAATCAGATGGATGATGTCCTGCGCGATAGTGTAGGCAGGCGCCGCTTTGCCGCCAAAGATGATGGTGACGGGGTGCTTAGGTCTGTTGCCGTTCTTGATATCGAGGTACTTCCAGATGATGTAGAGCGCGAGCATCTGCTGGCGCTTGTACTCGTGGATACGCTTGACCTGAACATCGATGATCGCGTTGGAGGGGATCGTCACGCCCTGTTCGAGCGCCATAAACTCGCGCATGATGGTTTTGGCTTCGGCCTTGGTGGCGGCCAAGCGCTCAAGAATGCTCTTATCGTCGGCGAAGTCGGCGAGCTTGCTCAGGTCGCCGGTGCTGCGCCAATCGGTACCGATCACATCGTCGAGCAGGCTGGCGAGCGCGGGGTTGGCCCCATGAATCCAGCGGCGGAAGGTGATGCCGTTGGTCTTGTTGGAGAACTTCTCGGGATAGATTTCGTAGAACGGATGAAGCTCGGTGTCCTCCAGGATCTTGGTGTGGAGGGCGGCTACGCCGTTGATGGAGAAGCCAAAGTGGATGTCCATGTGGGCCATGTGGACGGTATCGTGTTTGTCGATGATGGCGACGCGCGGGTCATCGTGCTCGGCTTTCGCAATCTCATCGAGCTTGACGATAATGTCGGCGATGGCAGGGGAGACCTTCTGCAGGCTGGTGAGCGGCCACTTCTCGAGCGCCTCGGCAAGAATCGTGTGGTTAGTGTAGGCGACCATGGAGCGTACGATGGTCACGGCCTCGTCAAACTCGATGCCATGCTCGGTGGTGAGCAGGCGGATGAGCTCGGGGATGACCATGGTGGGGTGCGTGTCGTTAATCTGGACCACGGCGTAGTCGGCCAGATCGTGCAGGTTGCTGCCGCGCTCGATGGCCTCGTCGATCAGGAGCTGGGCGGCGTTGCTTACCATGAAGTATTCCTGGTAGATGCGAAGTAGGCGGCCCTGCTCGTCGGAATCGTCGGGGTAGAGGAACAACGTGAGGTTCTTGGCGATCTCGGTCTTGTCGAAGTCGATGGAGCTGCCGGGGACCAGGCCGTCGTCGACGCTCGCCAGGTCGAACAGGCGCAGGCGGTTCTTGTTGGGCTGGCCGTAACCGGGCACATCGATGTTGACGAGCTTGGAGGTAACGGCAAAATCGCCGAACTCGACGGTGTAGGAGCGGTCATCGTCGACCAGGATGTCCTGCTCACCGAGCCACTCGTCGGGGACGGCCTTCTGCTGGTTGTCGACAAAGCGCTGACGGAACAGACCGTAGTGATAGTTGAGGCCCACGCCATCGCCGGTCAAGCCCAGCGTGGCGATGGAATCCAGGAAGCATGCGGCCAAGCGGCCCAGGCCGCCGTTGCCGAGTGACGGCTCGACCTCGAACTCCTCGATCTTGTTGAGGTCGTGGCCTGCGGCGGTGAGCTGGTCCTTAACCTCGTCGTAGATGCCGAGGTCGATCATGTTGTTGATGAGCAGCTTGCCGATCAAAAATTCGGCGGAAATGTAATAGAGCTTTTTCTTGCCGTTGTTGAGCGGGCAGGTGGCGGAGCGCTCCTGCACGAGTTTGACCAGCAGCTTGTAAATGCGACGGTCGTCGAGCTGCTCGAGCGAGGTGCCAAAAGACTGCTCGGCGAGTTCCATGAGGTTAATTTGGGGCATGTTTTCTCCTGTGATGGGTTGTTTCATGTCTGCAATTCATAAGAAGCCCGCGCGAGGGGATTGGGGTGGCCTCGCGCGGGAAAAGCAAGCGCGTCCGCACGGTGGGGAGGGGTCGGGCGCGGTGGCTCCTATTGAGGAAGCTCGATTTCGGCTTCCGACGGGATGCGGAAGTAGGTCTCGGTCCAGTCGGTGAGTTTGTGCTCGAGCTCGCGGGTGATGGCGCCGTCGAGCATGCGCCAGGTCCAGTTGCCGCCCAGCGTGGCAGGGGTGTTGATGCGCGCCTCGTTGCCCAAGTTGAGCAGGTCCTGCATGGTGTAGATGCACGTGTCGCTTACGCTGGCGGCGATGGTGCGATTGAGTGCATCTGCCATGGGTTCGCCGGCTTGCTGATGGGTGTACAGGGCTGCCTGCTCGCGCTGACGCGGGGTGGCCGTTCCCTCAAACCAACCGCGCGCCGTCTCGTTGTCGTGGGTGCCCACATAGGCGACGGTGTTGGCGATGTAGTTATGCGGCAGGTAGTACGAGTTGGTGCCCTCAAAGGCAAACTGCAGGATCTTCATGCCGGGGAAGCCCGAGTTGTCGCGCATGTCGATGACGCCGGGGGTGAGGAAGCCCAGGTCCTCGGCGATGATGGGCAGCGTGCCGAGCTTTTTCTCGAGCGTCTTGAAGAACTTGAGGCCGGGACCCTGCGTCCACGAACCGTAGGACGAATCGGGAGAGGAGAACGGCACCTCCCAATAGGCCTCGAAGCCGCGGAAGTGATCCAGGCGGATGACGTCGTACATGTCGAGGGCGGCGCGAATGCGGTCCTCCCACCAGGAGAAGCCGTCGGACTCCATGGCGTCCCAGTCGTAGATGGGGTTGCCCCAGTACTGGCCGGTGGCCGAGAACTGGTCGGGCGGCGTGCCGGCGACGCTCACGGGATTGCCGGCGGCGTCGATCTTAAAGAGCTCAGGCGTCGCCCACATCTCGACGGAGTCACGCGAGACATAGATGGGCAGGTCGCCGATGATGAGAATGTCGCGCTCGTTGGCATAGGCCTTGAGGCGGCTCCACTGGCGATCGAAGAAGTACTGCGTCATCTGGTGGTAGAGCATACGCGCTGGATGGTCGGCGCAGACCTTGGCAGAAGCCTCGCCGCGGGTGCGGAGCTCCGCGGGCCACTCCCAAAACGCCTTGAGACCGCACTCCTCTTTGACGGTCATGAACTCACAGTAGGGGATGAGCCAGTCCTCGTTGGCCTGGATAAAGTCATCGAAATCGGCCGGCTTGTCGGCAGCAAAGCGCTCAGCGGCGCGGTCGAGAATCTGACAGCGGCCACCAAAGATAGCACCGTAGTCGACATTGCTGGGGTCGGATCCCAGATACACGCCATCGATATCGTGCTGCTCCAGATACCCTGCCTCGATAAGCTCGGCAAAGTCGATAAAGTTGGGGTTGCCTGCGCGGGCCGAGAACGACTGATAGGGCGAATCGCCATAGCTGGTCGTCGTAAGGGGCAGAATCTGCCAGTAATGTTGTTTGCACGAGGCGAGAAAATCGACGAAGTCGTAGGCATTCCAGCCAAAGCCGCCGATTCCGTATGGTCCGGGCAGAGATGAGACGGGCATGAGGACGCCGCTTGCACGCTCCATGAATGCGCTCACCAACCTTCTTGTTGTGGGGTCGGCCTGCCGATGGGTGTGCAGTCCGCCTCCGATGTTCTGATTCGATACGCCTATTGTAAAACATGTTGTTTAAACATGTACAGGCAAGATAAAAAAGTTGGTCGATTTTCGGCGAATGGTTACATGCCATGAAAAAGCCCCGACCTCACAACGTGAGATCGGGGCAAGAGCGGTATGTAGGTTTTGCTACTCGGCGTCGGCGAAGCCGTTGGGGTTGTGGCTCTGCCAGTTCCAGCTATCGCGGCACATGTCCGCGATGTCGTACTGGGCCTTCCAGCCCATCATGCGCTCGGCCTTGGAGGCATCGCACCAGTTGGCAGCGATGTCGCCGGCGCGGCGCTCGCGGATCACGTAGGGCAGCTCCTTGCCACAAGCCTTGGAGAAGGCGGCGACGACCTCGAGTACCGAGGTGCCGGTGCCGGTGCCCAAGTTAAAGATCTCGACGCCGGTCTTGCCGTTCATCCAGTTAAGGGCGGCCACGTGACCAGATGCCAGATCGCACACGTGGATGTAATCGCGCACGCCGGTGCCGTCGGGGGTGGGGTAGTCGTTGCCAAAGACCTGAACGGCCTCGAGCTTGCCCACGGCGACCTGGGCGACATAGGGCACCAGGTTGTTGGGGATGCCCTTGGGATCCTCGCCGATCAGGCCCGACGGATGGGCGCCGATGGGATTGAAATAACGGAGTAACACGACGTCCCACTCGGGGTCGGCGGTGTGGACGTCCATAAGGATCTGCTCGATCATCCACTTGGTCCAACCATAGGGGTTGGTCGCGGGCTTCTTAGGATCCTCCTCGGTGACGGGCGGGTTGTCCGGGTCGCCGTAGACGGTCGAGGAGCTCGAGAAGATGATGGACTTGCAGCCATGGTTGCGCATGACGTCGATGAGCACCAGGGTGTTCTCGATGTTGTTGTGGTAGTACTCGACGGGCTTGCTCACCGACTCGCCGACGGCCTTAAAGCCGGCAAAGTGGATGACGCGGTCGATCTGATGGGTATCGAAGATCTTGTTCATCGCATCGCGGTCGAGCACGTTGGCCTCGTAGAAGGTGAGGTTCTTGGCGGCCTCGTCGCCCACGATGGTCTTGACGCGGTCGACGGCGACGGCGCTGGAGTTGGAGAGATCATCGACGATGACGACCTGGTAGCCACCTTCGAGCAGCTGAACGACGGTGTGCGAGCCGATAAAGCCGGCGCCACCGGTAACGAGGACGCAGGTGTCTTTGGGGTCGAGTGCTTTGGACATGTAGTCTCCTATCGAATCAGGAACACTTCTTCAGGGGAGTATAGCGCAGGCAGGGACGCCCAAATCGTGCGCTGTGGGAAAAGCAGAGGATTGTGCTAACGTACTCATCAGAAGAGCTTGCGTACGCATAACCTGATCTTTGGCATTTGCTTACGAGCCGCTGACCTTGTAGTTTCCTGCCGTTCGTGGAAATCGTTGGGACGCGCCATATGTACGCTAATATGTATGAGTTGAGCGACATATAAATAAACATGTAACGGAGTACATATGTCACCAAACAGCGATTCCATCCTTTCCCAGGAGCTCTCGCGCCGCACTGCCCTCAAGGCCCTGTTCGGCGCCGCTTCTGCGGCAGTTCTTTTTGGCCTGCCCGCTCGCGCCCATGCGGCGGAGGCTTCCAAAGAAACAACCGATAAACTGAATGCCGCCCAGGCCCAGCTCGACGAGGTTCAGGCCCAGCTCGACAGCATCGCAAATGAGTATGCGGCGCTGGCCAACAAGAATGCCCAGACCCTCAACGACATCGAGAATGTCCAGGGCAAGATTGACGACACGCAGGCCCAGATCGATGAAAAGAAGGCCGAGCTCAAGAAGAAGCGCAACGACCTTTCCGATCGCGTGGCCGCCAGCTACAAGTCCGGCGGCACGAACATTCTGTCGCTGCTGCTGGCCTCTGGCTCGTTTGAGGAACTCGTCGCCAACGCGCATTACGTTGAAAAGATCAACAAGAGCGACCGCGATGCCATCGAGGACATTCAGACCATCCAGGAAGAGCTCGATGCGCAAAAGACCGAGCTCGAGTCGCAGAAGGCCGACTTAGAGAAGCTCAAGGACCAGCAGACTGCCCAGATGCAGGACATGCAGGCCAAGCAGCAAGAAGTCCAGACCGTGCTGAACGGTCTTTCCGACGACGTCAAGGAGCTCATGGCTCAGCGCGATTCCGAGATCCTCGCTGCCGCCCAGGCTGAGGAGGCCGCTAGGAAGGCTGCCGCTGCCGCGGCTGCCGCGAACAAGAACAATTCCTACTCGGGTGGTTCGAGCTCGGGTGGTGGATCGTACGCGCCCGGAACTCCGCAGCAGAATGCCGGCTCGGGCAAGCAGCAGGCTGTCGTCAACGCGTGCTACTCCACGCCTTCGCCGGGTCAGAACTGGTGCGCGGCGTGGGTCACCAATGTCTTCCGTAACGCCGGCGTTGGCTACTTTGGAGGCAATGCGTGCGACATGTTTAACGCCTGGTGCTATAGCTCCGACCGCTCGGCGCTGCAGGTGGGCATGATCGTGGCCGATTCCTCGCACAGCGGCACGGGTGCTCCGGGCCTTATCTACGGTCATGTGGGTATCTACGTTGGCGGCGGCATCGTTATGAGCAATGAGGGAGCCATTACGTCTAAGTCGCTCGATTCGTTTATTAGCTTCTATGGCACTGGCTCTGGCGTGCGTTGGGGCTGGCTTGGCGGTATTGCGCTGTCGTAACTGCGGCTTGGTCCGGGACAGTCCGAGAGGCATAAGGTTGCCTGCTCGGGCAGTCCTGCTCGCACGGAGAGCACATTAAGTGCTCTCCGGCTCGTGCGGAACTCGCGATCAACCTTATGCCTCTCGGACTGTCCCGGCCCTCTCGGGTCCTGAGCGCGACACACCGGACTGGGTTATCTGAATAAATATGGTGAAGGCCCCTTTCGGGGCCTTCTTTTTATAAAAATTCGCCTACTCGGTGGACTTCGGGTTCTAGGTCTACGTTGAATTGGTCTTTGACGGTTGCCTGGATGTGGCGGATGAGTTCGTCGACGTCGGCGGCGGTGGCGTGGTCGGCGTTGACGATGAAGCCGCAGTGCTTTTCGCTTACCTGCGCGCCGCCAACGGCGTGTCCTCGCAGGCCGGCGTCCATGATGAGCTTGCCGGCAAAGTAGCCCTCGGGGCGCTTGAAAGTGGAGCCGGCACTCGGCATGTCGAGCGGCTGCTTGTCCTCGCGGCGCTGGCGGTAGTCGTCCATGTCGGCCTTGATCATCGCGGCGTTGCCCGGAGCGAGATTGAAGGTGGCCGAAAGCACGATGAAGCCGTCGTCGGCAATGCGGCTCTTGCGATAGCCCAGGTTGAGCTCATCGACATCGAACTCAATGATATTGCCGCTGCCGCGGGTGCCGTCGTCGAGCTGGCGAGCGGGTTTGTAGACGCGCACGGACTCCAGCACATCGGCCATGCAGGCACCGTAGGCACCGGCGTTCATGTAGCAGGCGCCGCCGACCGATCCGGGGATGCCCGAGATGGGCTCCATGCCGGTGAGGCCGGCCTCGGCTGCCGCCGCGGCGACATCGGAAAGCAGCGCGCCGGCTGCCGCCGTGACGTGCGTGCCGTCGACGGTGATGTTGGAGAGACCTTCGCCCAGCGCTACGACGACGCCGCGGATGCCCTTGTCGCCGACGAGCAGGTCGGAGCCGTTGCCCACGATGGTGAGCGGCAGGTCGCAGCGATAACAGGTGTCGAGCGTGGCGACGAGGCCCTGCTCGGTATTGGGCGTGACAAAGACGTCGGCCGGGCCGCCGATCTTAAACGTGGTGTGCTCGCGCATGGGCTCGCTCATCAGTACGTTGTCCTCGCCGGCAACGCCAGCGAGCGCGCACAGCAGGTCCTCGTTAAAAAAGTCGTTCTCGTGCATACGAATATCCGCCTTTTGGTGGTCGTTGTCATCAATCGATTGCAATATACCCCACCCGGACGGATTTGGTGCGCTGGCGGCGATAAAACAGCCGTCTACCGGATTGGTAAAGTGTTTATCACCGAGGTAGAGGGTCGGTCGCTATACTTTCAAGAGATTGCGCGTAAACCTGGAAGGAGCGAGATGGCCAACAAAGTCACCCTCAAGCAGATCGCCCAGGAGGTGGGGCTTTCCCCCTCGTCGGTCTCGCTTGTTCTCAATAATCGGCCCTGTCGCATCTCGGAAGAAAACCGCAAGCTCATCAAAGAGGTCGCGGCGCGCAACCACTATGTTCCCAACCAGATCGCGCGCAGCCTGGTCATGCGCGAGTCGCGCACCCTGGGCCTTATCGTCCCTAACATCGAGAGCCGCTTTTTTGCCTCGCTCGCCGGTAGCCTGGAAAAGCGCTGCCGCGAGGACGGCTATGCGCTCTTCATTACCAGCTCGGGCGGAAGCGCCGATGACGATCTGGAGCTGCTGCGCCAGCTGGTGACGCGCGGCGTCGACGGTGTCTTTCTGGTGGTGGGTGACGAGTTCTCCGACGACCGCGCCCTGCGCGAAGAAGTCAGCCATCTGCCTATCCCTGCCGTGATGGTCGACCGTGCCATTGAGGGGCTCGAGTGCGACAAGGTGATGTTCGACCACGAGATGGGTGGCTACATGGCCACCCGCTATCTGATCGAGCAGGGCCACCGTCGCATTGCCTGCTTGGTTAACGCACGCCGTTCCAATACGGGGCGTAAACGACTTGCCGGCTATGAGCGCGCGCTGCGCGAGGTTGGCTTGCCTATCGACGCACGTTTGGAGTTTGAGAGCGAGTACTACATTCCGAGCGCCTACGAGGCCTCGGAGGCAGTGCTCGCGACCGACGCCACCGCCGTATTTGCAAGCTCGGATAACATTGCCCTCGGTTTGCTCAAGCGCCTGCACGAGATGGGGAAGAGCATTCCGGGTGACATTTCGGTCGTAAGCTATGACAACTCGGCGGCCGACGTTCTCTTTGAGCCGGCGCTGACCGCGATTGAGCAGGATCCTGGTGTCCTTGCGGAGCATGCTTTTGGCTGCATGTCCAAGCGTCTTGCCGGTAGGGGCGGCAGGCGTGCCGAAGAGGTCGTCCTGGAGCCGGCGCTTATCGTGAAGGGCAGTGTGCTTGACCTTACCGAATATAGCTAAGCGCACTTGTTTGTTTGCATAGATTGCATGCGGAGTGTCCGCTATTTGCCGGCGGGGCCGGGGTGGCGGCATTTTTTTTTGTAATTAGCGCACCCCCCATAGAAAAAAAAAACAAGCCCCCCCGCCCCCCGCC
>DAWDYI010000008.1:0-23929 GCA_052344885.1 Collinsella aerofaciens | reverse complement strand
TTGGGTCGGTTTTTGCCGGGGGGGGCGGGGGTGCCGTTTTTTTTTTTTTTTGTTCGCGAAGCCCACTTCTCAAAACAAAGCAGGCACCCCGGCCCTCGTCCGTAAACTCTTCCGCTGAGCGAGCCATAGGTGCCACGCACCGATGTGATAAAGCGGCGGCTTGAAATTGGTGCTATATTCAGCTTAAGTTGTTTAATTCTAGTACGGGAGGCTGATATGGGGCTGTTCAAGAAGAAAAACCCGCAGGATGCCTTTGATCCCGATGTGTTTACCATCACGGATACGATTTTGGACCCGCCGCGGTTTACATTTCTGCCGGCTATCTATCAGGATGCCACGCGCCGCAAGTGGGCCGTGCATCAGCGCGGCGGCGAGCCGAAGATTTTTGACTATGCGGACGTGTTGCAGTGCGAGATTGCCGAGACCGGAAATCCCGAGGATGTGCCGGAGCTCAGCAAACGCGAACTGGCTCAGCAGATTTTGATTAATCCAGCTCAGGCTACCAAAAACAACGCTGCCAAGCGTAATATGTGCCTTGGTATGGGTGTCATCGTTGCCGTGCAAACCGGCAAGGATGAGATTTCGAAGCTTGAGATTCCGGTGACCGCGGGCGAAGTCAAGCGAGACTCCGGCCTATATCGGTCGTATCGGAACGTTGCGGAGCAGATCAAAGAAGCCTTCGACGCCATGAGGCGTCCGGAGCAATGATTCCTGCAGCATCAAACGGTTGAGGAGTCTTGCCCATGTCGAGTGAACCATATGCGATTCCGCCCAAAGATCGCGCCTTTGAGGGCATTCTTTGGTATATCAAACATTATGACCTGCAGAGTGGCGACCGGCTGCCCGCCGAGCGTGTGCTCTGTGAAGAGCTGGGCGTGTCGCGCACGGCGTTGCGTGCTGCGATCACGCGCCTTATTTCGTGCGGAACTTTGGAAAGCCGCCGCGGTTCGGGCACCTATGTGTGTCCTCCCAAACCGCTGAACATCTTTCAGGAAACATGGAACTATACGCAGGCGGTGGAGAGGGTTGGCTCAAAGTCGACCGCGCGCCTGGTTTGGTCCAAGGTCGTGTATGCCGATATCGATCTTGCCCAAAAAACCCAGATCGACCTGGGCATGCCGCTCTTCTGCATTCGGCGCGTGCGTGTGGTCAACGGTTCCCCGGCATCGATCGAGACGGCTCACGTCAATCTGTCTTTGTGCCCCTCGCTTCCCGATCACGATTTTGAGCAGGAAAGCCTCTACGACGTTTTGCTCAAAGAGGGGAATGTCCATGTGGCGCACGGCAAGGAGCATATTTCCATCAGCCGTCTGAACGCCGACGAGGCCAAGTTGCTGGGTGCTCAGGAGGGCACGCCGGTGTTTTACAAGGCTTCGCACGAGCGTGACGAGAACGATGGCTTTGTCGAGTATTGCAAGTCCGTGATTCTGCCGACCAAGTATCGTTTTGCCGATAACGGCGAGGCAGACGGCGTTGCGACGAAGGTGGGTGTCGAATGGCTGATGCAGTAGAAGACTTGCCGGTTTACAAACAAATTCGCCGCTGCATTGCGGAGCGAATCGAGCGCGGCGACTACCCGACGGGCTCGATGATTCCGTCCGAAAACGAGCTGGCCGAGGAGTTTGGCACGACACGCCTGACAATCCGAAGCGCCATGGACGAGCTGGTCAAAAGTGGCCAGATTCGTCGCGTGCAGGGCAAAGGCGCCTTTGTGGGACACAAGTGGTTTGACGAGCACGAACGCAAGGGCGGCTTCCGCCAGTCGGTTTTGGCATCGGGCGCGACGCCGTCGGTGCGCATCCTGGCGCGCTCCAAACGCTACGCCGGCCCGTATTATGCCGACTTGTTTGGCATCGCCGAGGACGATCTGCTTTACTCGGTGCGCCGCCTCAACTGCATCGATGGTGAGCCCGTATCGATCGAGATGACACTGATTCCGTGCCTGCTGTTTCCGGGCATCGAAGACGTGGACATTTCGGTCTTCAGCCTGTTCGAGACCTACGATATGTTGGGACGCAAGCCAGATCAGTCGGTAGAGAAACTCGATATCGAGGCGCTGGGCGCACGCGATGCGAGTTTGCTCAATCTTGAGCCGGGCGATCTGGCGCTCGTGCTGGAAGGCCTGACCTATGACTCGAGTGGGCAGGCAATCGAGCATGCCAAGTCTTTTACCCGCGGCGACGCCGGCGGATATACCTACAACTATTAGCGTCTAGAGCGTCCCTGCGCATGGCGGGGGCGCTCGTTTTTACGGATATATGTCGCTTGACCGATGAGCGGCAAAAACTGACCGTCTACCGAGAGGGGAGGATGAAATCATAAAATCGGTATTAAAAACGGCTAACCTGTAATCGTTCACTGGTATTAAGAACCTTTGAATTGTTGAGCCTGGGGCCAAGATGTCCACAAGGTTAAGCGGTGCGACGGGGCGGCAAGCCCGTTCATTCCGTGCGACAATTCAAACTGCTCGTGAAAGGAGCGGGAATGAAGGAGACCGAGAAGATCGAGATCATGCACTTCGACCAGGAGGGCTACCTCGAGGACGGCAGGAACGTCTACGAGGCCGGCAAGAAGATGACCGCCCTGGCCGACCGCGTGCACGAGGAGGGCTACGACGCCGTCTTCCTGATGGGCGTCGGCGGCACCTGGGACGAGTTCATGCAGCTCGAGTACCTCATGAACAAGTTCGGCGACCGCGACCTCGAGGTCTACCTGATCCACGCCGCCGAGTGGAACGTCATGGGCCACAAGCGCATGACCGACAAATCCGTCGTGCTGACCGCCTCCGAGTCCGGCACCACCCCCGAGGTGCTCGAGGCCGTCGGCAAGATGAGGGAGATGGGCGTGCGCGTCTTCGCCATGACCAACCCCGAGGGCAAGATCGGGCAGGCCGTGGGCGCCGAGAACTGCGTCATGATGGCCTCCGACCACGGCGCCGGCGGCTGCGAGAAGGGCTACTACCTCGCCGACTGCTTCGGCCTGCGCCTGCTCAACCGCCGCGGCTGCTTCCCCAAGTTCGACCTGTTCATCGAGCAGACGAAGGACGTCTGGAAGGACATGCTCGACATCCGCAAGCGCTTCGAGCCGCGCGCCGAGGAGCTCGCCCGCAAGTACGCGCTGGCCGACTACACCATGTTCATCGGCTCGGGCGCGCTGTGGGGCGAGACCATCCTGTACTCCATGTGCCTGCTCGAGGAGATGCAGTGGAAGCGCATCCGCCACATCACCTCGCACGACTTCTTCCACGGCACGCTCGAGCTGCTCGAGCCCGGCGTCCCGGTGTTCCTGTTCATGGGAGAGGACGAGTGCCGCGCCCTCGACGAGCGCGTCCGCGCCTTCCTCACCAGCGGCGTGACCGGCGACGAGGACTACGTCATCATCGACACCGCCGAGTACGCGATCCCGGGCCTGGACGACGACTTCCGCGTCATCGTGTCGCCGTGGATCCTGTCCGTGCTGACCACCGACCGCCTCGCGCGCAATTACGAGCTGGTCACCAAGCACAACCTCAAGTACCGCCGCTACTACCACCAGTTCGACTACTAATTTCATTTGGGGGAAACCGCAATGAGGCAATACATCTTTGCCAGCCACGCGCATTTTGCGACCGGCATCAAAGAGAGCACCGAGCTGCTCTCGGGCGCGCGCGATAACGTCCACGACCTGTCGATGTTTGTCGACGGCCGCACCGACGTCGCCGAGGAGGCCGCCAAGCTCCTGGCGACCTTCGACCCCGCCGACGACATAATCGTGTGCACCGACCTGTTTGGCGGCAGCGTCAACAACGAGTTCACCAAGATCGTCCAGACGCGCCCCAACACCTACCTGGTTGCCAACATGAATCTGCCGCTGCTGATCCAGCTGCTCTTTTCGGACCAGGAGGCTCCCGCCGATCAGGTTATCCGCGAGATCCTCGCGGCTGACGACACGCGCGTCAAGTTTGTCAACGACCTGCTGACCGATGCGGATGACGAGGAAGAGTTCTAGTCACCGCCTGCTATTAATGGGGCCGGGTTTCCGGCATGAGACCTTTGGGGGTCAATCATGATTCAACTGCTTCGCGTCGACCATCGTCTGCTTCATGGCCAGGTGGCCGTCTCTTGGGTCCAGGGCTTGGGCTCTGACTGCATCTTCTGCGTTGGCGACAAGGTTGCCAACGATCCCGTCTGGAAGACTACGCTCAAGATGGGAAAGCCGGCCAACGTCAAGCTCGTCATCAAGGACATGGAGCACGCCATCGAGGCCATCAACTCCGGTGTTACCGATAAGTACAAGATGATCATCTGCGTCGCCAGCATCGCCGAGGCCAAGCAGCTTGTCGACGGCTGCCCGCAGATCACCTCCATCAACCTGGGCAACACCAAGTCCAAGGACGAGCAGCGTCCCGATGCCCGTAAGATCTCCCGCCAGATCTTTGTGACTGCTGCCGAGGAAGAGGACATTCGCGAGCTCGTCGGCCGCGGTGTCGAGGTCGAGATTCGCGCTCTGGCCGACGACCCCAAGGTCGATGCCCTAAGCGCCCTCTAATTGGGAACTACGGGCGGCGCGCACGGCGCCGCCCCTATTCGTGGGCGTACCGGATAAACGCTTTACCCGTTACCCCCATCTACCGTTCACCGGGAGTACACGCCCGTTGAGCGATTGGTATTAAATAGTTTTCGCATGACTATATAATTGGTATCAAATCATTTGCACCGGTTTAGGTGTTAACAGCACACCGGTACAAGCTGGATCTGTCTGGGCGATTGTCGGCATGGAAAAGGGCGCGCTGACAAGTCGGGAATCGCCGCGCGGATCCAAGAGGGATCAAAGGGAGGAACAATGCTTGTTCAAGCGATCCTCATCGGACTTATCGCTGCCTTCGGTAAGCTCGATTATCAGCTCGGTACGCTCTATGCGTTCCGCCCGATCGTTCTGTGCCCGCTCGTCGGCATAGTCCTCGGGGACCTGCAGTCCGGCCTCGCCATCGGTGCGAGCCTCGAGCTGCTCTTCATGGGTTCAATCTCCATCGGCGCTTACGTGCCGCCCGATGAGTGTATTGGCGGTGTGCTCGCCTGCGCCTTCGCTATTCAGCTGGGTCAGAGCACCGAGGCCGCTATCGCGCTCGCGATGCCCATCGCCACTCTGTGCCTGGCCATTAAGAACGTCGTCAACGCCGGTATGCCCCTTCTGGTCGACCGTGCCGACGTCTTTGCCAGCAAGGGTAACCTCAAGGGTATCTACGCTATGCACTGGATTATCGGTCTCGTGATTGTCGTCCTGGCCTTTATCCTGTGCTCGGTCTCCTTCTATCTGGGTGCCGACGCCGTTCAGGGCCTGCTCGACTTCATCCCGACGTTCGTCCTCGATGGCTTTGGCGTCGCAGCCAACATCCTGCCTGCCATGGGCTTCGCCATGCTCGGCCGTCTGGTGCTTACCAAGCAGCTCGTGCCGTTCTACTTCCTGGGCTTCCTGCTGTGCTCCTATGCCAACGTGCCCGTCCTCGGCGTCGCCCTGATCGCAATCATCATCGGCATCGACAAGTACGACCTGCTGGGCCTTGGTGGCGCCCAGTCCCAGCTTTCTGTGGAAGGGGATGAGGACGATGACTTCTAATTCCGAGAACCAGATTACTCGCTCCGACCTCATTAAGAGCGCCGTGAACACCGGCGCCCTGGGCATGGAATTCTCCTGGACCTACTACAAGCAGATGAACATTGCCTTCTGCCTGATGGTCGCCAACATGCTCAAGAAGATCTATGCCGGCCGTCCCGATGATTACGCCGAGGCCTTGCACCGTCACAGCGCATTCTTCAACATCACCCCGCAGCTCGCTCCCTTCGTGGGCGGCATCGCGATGGCCATGGAAGAAAAGGTCGCTCGTGGCGAGGTTGAGCCCGAGAGCGTCAACGACATCAAGGTCGCCCTCATGGGTCCGCTTTCCGGCCTGGGTGACTCCTTCTTCCTGTCCACCCTGCGCGTCGTCGCCGCTGCCGTGGGCATCAGCCTGTGCCAGGCCGGCAACGTCTTTGGCCCCATCGCCTTCCTGCTCGTCTACAACATCCCGGCGTTCCTGATTCGTATCTTTGGCGCTATCAAGGGTTATGAGCTAGGCATTGGCTTCCTCGACGAGGCTCAGAAGACCGGCCTGATGCAAAAGATCATGGCCTGCGTCGGCATTGTCGGCGTTATGGTCGTCGGCGCCATGAGCAAGGACATGTTCTGGGCTTCGTTGCCCATCGCCATTGGTCAGGGCGACTCCGCCCAAACTCTCCAGGACATCCTGGACGGCATCATGCCCGGTATGCTCGGTATGGCCGCCTTCTGGCTCTACTACTGGCTGCTCTCCAAGAAGATCAACCCGATGGTCCTGATCCTCTGCACCATGGTCGTGGGCATCATCGGCGCTTACTTTGGCGTGCTTGCCTAATATGTTCGAATCGCGCTTCCATCGCGTCTAACGGTTGCGTCGATCTTTGGGGGGCTTGTCGCATCTGCGGCGGCCCCCTGTTTTTTACAACTCCGTACGAAAGGGGAGGGCTATGGTCGTACCCGAGCTTTCGCTCATGAACATCAACCATCGTTACTACAGCATCGAGACGTTTTTTAAGGCTGCAGGTGAGGCCGGCTATCGCAATATCGAGCTGTGGACCGGCTCGATGCACCTGTATGTGGATTGCCATGAGCACGATTCGGTGGATAAGATTCGCGATCTTGCCGCCCAATACGGTATCAAGATCGTGTGCGTGTGCCCCGAGCAGAACAACCCCAAGCCGTGGAACGTCGCGGTGCGCGGTGAGGCGGGCCAAAAACGCATCCTCTCGTACTTTAAGAATGTGATCGACGTTGCCGTTGAGTTGGGCGTGCCGCAGATTCTGGTGACGAGTGGTTGGGCCTATCTGGACGAGCCGGCTGAGGACGCCTGGGCCCGCAGCGTTGCCATGCTGCGCTCGGTGTGCGACTACGCCGATACGCGCGGTATTCGCGTCGCGCTCGAGGCCCTGCAGCCGTCGGAGTCCGTGTTGGTCAACACCGCACAGGATGTCGCGCGCATCCTCGAGGCGGTCGATCGTCCCAACCTGAAGGCCTGTATCGACTTTGGCGCCATGGAAGTTGCCGGCGACACGATCGACGGCTACTTTGAGGTTTTGGGCGACAAGATCGTTCACACCCACTTTGTAGATGTGGGCGGTGGCACGACGCATCTTGCCTGGGGCGACGGCGAGCGTGATATGCGTGCCGACCTCGAGGCACTCATGCGCCACGGCTATACGGGCTATGTCTCGGCCGAGACGTGTGATGGCCGCTACTATCAGGATCCGTCCAAGGCGACGACTCAGGTTATCGAGATGTATCGCCGTGTGACAGCGGAGATGGAAGCCGAATAACTAAACTGCGCGGTTGCGCCGGAAACGCTTGGGCGGGTCTGGCGCAACGCTTTTATAGCTGGCGAGTTGTGGGGAACCCGTTGGCAGTAGCGCTCGAAATAGACAACTATTGGCGTTGTAATACCACTCGGGCGAGGAAACCGACCGTTCGCCGCAAATCTCCGTGAGTTTGGATTGGTATTAAATAACAAGCAATCGTATGGCTATAATTGGTATCAGCAAGAAGCGCGATGTATAGAATTGCGCACATGTGATGGGAGGACACACATGAAGGAGACCGAGAAGATCGAGATCATGCACTTCGACCAGGAGGGCTACCTCGAGGACGGCAGGAACGTCTACGAGGCCGGCAAGAAGATGACCGCCCTGGCCGACCGCGTGCACGAGGAGGGCTACGACGCCGTCTTCCTGATGGGCGTCGGCGGCACCTGGGACGAGTTCATGCAGCTCGAGTACCTCATGAACAAGTTCGGCGACCGCGACCTCGAGGTCTACCTGATCCACGCCGCCGAGTGGAACGTCATGGGCCACAAGCGCATGACCGACAAATCCGTCGTGCTGACCGCCTCCGAGTCCGGCACCACCCCCGAGGTGCTCGAGGCCGTCGGCAAGATGAGGGAGATGGGCGTGCGCGTCTTCGCCATGACCAACCCCGAGGGCAAGATCGGGCAGGCCGTGGGCGCCGAGAACTGCGTCATGATGGCCTCCGACCACGGCGCCGGCGGCTGCGAGAAGGGCTACTACCTCGCCGACTGCTTCGGCCTGCGCCTGCTCAACCGCCGCGGCTGCTTCCCCAAGTTCGACCTGTTCATCGAGCAGACGAAGGACGTCTGGAAGGACATGCTCGACATCCGCAAGCGCTTCGAGCCGCGCGCCGAGGAGCTCGCCCGCAAGTACGCGCTGGCCGACTACACCATGTTCATCGGCTCGGGCGCGCTGTGGGGCGAGACCATCCTGTACTCCATGTGCCTGCTCGAGGAGATGCAGTGGAAGCGCATCCGCCACATCACCTCGCACGACTTCTTCCACGGCACGCTCGAGCTGCTCGAGCCCGGCGTCCCGGTGTTCCTGTTCATGGGAGAGGACGAGTGCCGCGCCCTCGACGAGCGCGTCCGCGCCTTCCTCACCAGCGGCGTGACCGGCGACGAGGACTACGTCATCATCGACACCGCCGAGTACGCGATCCCGGGCCTGGACGACGACTTCCGCGTCATCGTGTCGCCGTGGATCCTGTCCGTGCTGACCACCGACCGCCTCGCGCGCAATTACGAGCTGGTCACCAAGCACAACCTCAAGTACCGCCGCTACTACCACCAGTTCGACTACTAAGAGCTGGTCACGGGTCCGATATCTTGGCTGGTTGATATCTCGACCCTGCACAAGGGCGTCCGCATTTGCGCGGGCGCCCTTTTTGCGTTGTGACAAGAGACTGCTGCTAACCGCTCGCCCTATGTTTCCAAATGAATACGGCGTGAGCGGCTGCGACGGATTTTCCCCGCAAACACTCTAGTATGCTAAAGTACTCAGAAGACCGGCGGAGCTATGCCGGTCTTCTGCTCTATATGAAACACAGCATGAGGAGGCTCACCAGATGACGGCCACACCGTGGGGATTCCGGGACATATTGCCCGAGGAGGCTCAGGCGCGCGAGGAGATCGCATGTACGGTGAAGGGCTGCTTCAGGGAGCATCATTACCTTCCGGTCGAGACACCGCTGCTCGAGGACAAGGGTTCGCTCGAGGAAGGCGGCCGCATTGCGGATACGCCGTTTAAGCTCTTTGATGACGACGGTCGCCTGCTGGTGGTCCGTCCCGACAACACGCTGCCGATCGTTCGCCTGGTTTCGACTCGCATGCGCGCGGCCGACCTGCCCCTACGTCTTCGCTACGAGGCGCCGGTGGTTCGTGAGTGCCAGCGCAATGCCGGCGGCTCGCGTCAGTTTACGCAACTGGGTTTTGAGCTCATCGGTGTGGGCGACACTGCGGGCGATGTCGAGATCGTCTCGCTCGTGGCCGAGGCCGTGCGTAAGCTGGCACTGCCCGATGCGCGCATTATCGCGGGCAGCGTGCGTCCGTTTAAGGAACTGCTCGCGGCGTGCGAGGATCGCGAGCTGGCCGCCGAGGCCCTGCGCTGCGTGCACGCCAACGACTTTGTGGGCCTCGATGCCCGCGTGGCGGCAAGCACCGAGTCCGATGCCGTCAAGGCCGCCATTTGCGAGCTGCCGCGTCTGCACGGCGGTGCCGAGGTGCTCGACCGCGTGGACGCGCTGCTGGAGGCCGCCGGTATCGTCGCGCCGCTGACGCGCGAGCTGCGTGCCCTGGTCGAGGGCCTGGTACCCGAGGACGCCCAGGTGCTGTCATTCGACTTCTCCATCATGAACTCTTTCGATTACTACACGGGCCTGGTCTTTAAGGCCTATGCCGGCGGCCTGCCCGATCCGGTGGGCTCGGGCGGTCGCTACGACTCCATCTTTACCGGCGCATTTGGCGACGGTATCGAGGTGCCGGCGGCGGGCTTCGCCTTTTCGCTCGAGCGCCTGGAGGCCGCGCACACCTCGGCCGAGGATGCCGCTTCCGACGGCGATCACGCCGCGGGCCGTGGCGCCGAGGGACCGCTGCGCATCGCCGTGCCCAAGGGCTCGCTTAAGGCTGACACGCTCGACGTGCTCGAGGCCGCGGGCCTGGACGTCTCTGAGCTGCGTGACCCCGGCCGTCATCTAATCGTGCGCGGTCGCGACACGCGTGCCGGCGAGGGCGTGGTCGGAGATATCGAGTTTGTCATTGTGCGCCCCAGCGACGCGCCTGCCTTTGTGGGCTGCGGCGGCGCCGACTGCGGCATCTGCGGTTGGGACTCGCTTATCGAGGCAGACCTCAACCTGCTGCAGCTGGTCGACCTGGGCTATGGCCTGTGCACCTTTATCGAGGCGGAGCCCGCGTGGCGCGCCGGTCAGGCCGAGCGCAACTATGCCCGCCGCGGTTCGTTTCGCGTGGCAACCAAGTACCCGCGCATCGCGAGTGCCTGGTATGCCGAGCGCGGCGTGAACGCCGACATCGTTTCGCTGCACGGTAACATCGAGCTGGGCCCCATTGTCGGCATGACCGATCGCATCGTGGACATCACCGCCACGGGCGCCACGCTGCGCGACAACGACCTGGTCATCACCGGCCGCATCATGGACTGTACGGCCCGCTTCTTCGTCAACCCGGGTGCTGCGCGCCTGGATCCGCGCGTGCGCAATCTGGCAGATCGCTTGGCCGCGGCCGTGAAGGACAAGCATTTTGAGCCCGTCGCGGGCTCGGCACAATAGCGCGAGCGCGCACGGGCGCCCCAACGTACGGGCTGCGGGCCGATTGGCGCCGCCGCCCGGCCTCTCGTTTTTCAAACGCAACCTCGACCGATAGGGGATACCGATATGAAGACCATCAAGCTTGCTCCCGGTGAGCGCCTCGTTACCAACCAGCTCAACCGCAAGGGCGTGCTGCCGCAAAACATCATCGACGCCGCCCGCGATATCGTGGCCAACGTGCGTGCCAACGGGGATGCCGCGGTGCGCGATTACTGCCAGCGTTTTGACGGCGTTGAGCTGCAGAGCTTCCGCTTGCCGCAGGAGCAGATCGATGCCGCGCTCGAAGGCCTTGACCCGGCCTTTGTCGCCGCGCTTGAGAAGGCCGCGCGCCAGATTCGCGAGTTCCACCAGCGCGAGGTCGAGCAGAGCTGGTTTACCACGCGTGTGGACGGCACGATGCTCGGCGTTAAGGTGACCCCGCTCGCGGCGGCCGGCATCTATGTACCGGGCGGTCGCGCGCAATATCCCTCCACCGTGCTCATGAACGCCATTCCCGCCAAGGTCGCCGGCGTCAAGCGCGTGGTCATGGTGACTCCGCCGCAAAAGGATGGCCTGATCAGCCCCTACACGCTCGCCGCGGCAAAACTCGGCGGCGTGGACGAAATCTATATGGTGGGCGGCGCTCAGGCCGTGGCCGCGCTGGCGTACGGTACCGAGACCATTCCGCGTGTCGATAAAATCACCGGTCCGGGCAACGCTTTTGTTGCCGCTGCCAAGCAGATTGTCTCGGGTGACGTGGGTATCGATATGGTCGCCGGTCCCTCCGAGGTCTGCGTGCTGGCCGACGCCACGGCCAAGCCTATGGTGGTCGCGGCAGACCTGATGGCCCAGGCCGAGCACGATCCGCTGGCAGCCTGCTATCTGGTGACCTGCGACGAGCAGTTTGCGCGCGAGGTCGAGGCGGGTGTCGACATTCTGGTAGCGCAGTCCCCGCGCGCCGAGATTACGCGTGCCTCGCTCGATAACGAAGGCACCATCGTGGTGGCCGCCGATATGGCTGCCGCCGTCGAGGCCGTGAACACCGTGGCGCCCGAACACCTGGAGCTGCACTGCAAGGATGCGATGGGCCTGCTTGGCGGCATTCGCAACGCCGGCGCCATCTTTGTGGGCGCTTGGAGCTCCGAGCCGCTTGGCGATTATGTTGCCGGCCCCAACCACACGCTGCCGACCGGCGGCACGGCCATGTTCTCCAACCCGCTTTCGGTCGAAGAGTTCGTTAAGCGCTCGAGTATCATTTGCTATACACCCGAGGGCCTGCTCTCCGACGCTCCCGCTACGCAGCGTCTGGCCGAGGCCGAGGGTTTGTGGGCGCACGCGCTTTCGGCCGCACTGCGCCGCCGCGTGCTGGAGCAGGGCGAGGATGCCGTGAGCGCCGAGTCTCTGGCCGCGGCCGACCTGACCAAGGTTGCCTGGCCGGGCGACGCTGTGGCGACGGTCGCCGAGGGTGTGGACCTGGCGGCTGCAGGCTCGGATGGCGCCGGCGCGACCGGCGAGGAGGCCTAACATGGCCGAGCTGACGCCTCGCATGAAGGAGCTCGTCCAGCCCTACTTGGCCGGCATCGAGCCCTATGACCCCAACTTTACGCCCACGCGCATCAACCTTTCGGCCAACGAGAACACCTATCCCGTGCCGGCCGGCGTGCGCGAGGCGATCGACGCGGCCTTGGCTGCCACACCGCTCAACCGCTATCCCGATCCCATGTCCTGTGACCTGCGCGACGAGCTTGTCGCTTGGCATGGCGTGGCGCGTGAGAATATTTGCGTGGGAAACGGCGGCGACGAGCTGCTCTATAACTACCTGCTGGCGTTTGGCGGCGCGGGACGGACCCTGCTCAACTGCCCGCCGTGCTTTAGTGAGTATGCGTTCTTTGCGTCGCTTTGTCAGACCGAGGTGCGCGATGTGTGGCGCGACCCGGCGACCTTTGAGCTCGACCAAGCGGCTGTGCTCGCAGCGGCGCCCGAGTGCAATCTGGCGATCGTGACCTCGCCCAATAACCCCACGGGTGACGTGACGCCGCTCGACTTTGTCGCGGCCCTGTGCGATGCGTGCCCCGGCATGGTCATGGTCGACGAGGCCTACGTTGAGTTTGCCGACGATTCGTTTGGCGCGGTCACCACGGCGCAAGACCTTATCGCCGAGTATCCAAACCTGGTGATTCTGCATACGCTGTCCAAGGCGTTTGGCGCCGCCGGCACGCGTCTGGGCTACGTGATCGCGGCTCCCGAGGTCATCGACGTGTTCGCGGCGATTCGCCAGATCTATTCGGTCAACGTGCTGAGCCAGGCGGCAGCACTTGCCTGCGTGCGTGCCCGTGATGCCTATGCACCCGTGGTGGCGCAGGTCGCATCCGAGCGCGAGCGCGAGCTGTGCGCCCTGCGCGCGATGGCTGCCGAGGGCCTGCCCGTGGAGGCATGGCCGAGCGCGGCTAACTTTGTGCTCGTACGCACGCCGCATGCTACGCGCGTACGCGAGCGTCTACGCGACGAATACTCGATTTTGGTGCGCGACTTTAGCTATGCGCCGGGGCTCGCGGACTGCCTGCGCATTACCGTGGGCACGCCGCAGGAAAACGACGAGGTGCTGGCTGCGTTTGCCGCGCTGGTGAAGGAGGAAATGTAGATGGGCCGTTATGCCGAGGTGACCCGCAAGACGGGGGAGACCGACATTATCGTCAAACTCGACCTGGATGGAACCGGTATGTGCGATATCTCGACCGGCGTGCCGTTTTTCGACCACATGCTCAACGCCTTTGGTCGCCATGGCCTGTTCGATCTGACGGTGCATGCGGTAGGCGACGTTGAGGTCGACGCGCATCACACCGTCGAGGACACGGGCATTGTGTTGGGCGAGACGTTTTGCCAAGCGCTGGGCGACAAGGCGGGCATTACGCGCTTTGCCGACGCGGCGATCGCCATGGACGAGACGCTCGTGATGGCCGCCGTGGACATTTCGGGTCGCGGCCAGGCCTATTGCGAGCTGCCCGTGCCGACCGAGCGCGTGGGCAGCTTCGATACTGAGCTGGCCGTCGAGTTCTTCTATGCCTTCGCACGCGATGCCAAGCTCACGCTGCACGTGCGCGAACTGGCGGGTGGCAACTCGCATCACATTATCGAGGCCGCCTTTAAGGCCGTGGGCCGCACGATGCGCCACGCCTGCGAGCACGATCCCCGCGTGCAGGGCATCCCCAGCACCAAGGGCTCGCTGTAACCGTCACAAGGGTAAAACCACCACGAAGGGGACAGGCACCTTTGTGGTGGTTTTGGATGATGAGAAGAGGAGGGGTCGCGTGGGCGAACCGAAGATTGTGGTGGTCGACTACCACAAGGGCAACTTGTCGAGCGTCGTGCGCGGGCTTGCGCGCGCCGGTGCCGCCGCCTGCACATCGGACGATCCGGAGCAGATCCGTAACGCCGACGGCCTGGTCATCCCGGGCGTGGGCGCGTTCTATGACGCGATCGCCTTTATGCGCCAGAGCGGCGAGGAGGCGGCCGTGCTCGATGCCGTCGCCGCTGGAACTCCGCTGCTCGGCATCTGCCTGGGCCTTCAGCTATTTTTTGAGCGCGGCAACGAGGGCGTGCCTGCGGACGAGGGTGCGGACGCGGACGACGATGCCTCCGAGCAGGCCGGTGGTCCCTGGGTCGATGGCCTGGGCATCATGCGTGGCTCGTGCACGCACCTGGAATCAAGCCGCCTGAAGGTCCCGCACGTGGGCTGGGACCAGGTGCACATGACGCCCGCCGGTGCGGCCGATCCGTTGCTTGCCAGTTTTGCCGAGGGCGCCAACATGTATTTCACTCACAGCTACGCGGTGGCCGGCGACGTCGATGCCACCGATGTGTTGGCGCGCACGCACTATACACGGAGTTTCCCGTGCATCGTGCGCCACGGCAATGTGTGGGGCTGCCAGTTCCATCCCGAGAAATCCTCCGCGCTGGGTCAGCGCATCCTTAAGAACTTCGTCAACATCGTCGAGGAGGTTGGCCGATGATCCTGTTTCCCGCAATCGATCTGATCGGCGGCAAGGTTGTGCGCCTGGAGCGCGGCGACCGCAACCGCTGCAAGGTATATTCCGATGACCCCGTGGCCGTCGCCCGCTCGTTTGCCGAGCAGGGCGCAAGCTGGGTGCATGTCGTCGACCTGTCCGCTGCCTTTGGCGAGGACGAGGACACATGCGCTGCCAACTCGGCGGCGATTAAGGCCATCTGCGGCGTCGACGGTCTGTCCGTGGACGTGGGCGGCGGCGTTCGCTCACTCGCACGCATCGATGAGCTGGCAGGCTATGGTGCTCGCCGCATTGCGCTGGGCACCGTGCTCGTGACCGAGCCGGGTTTTGCTGAGGTGGCAGCCCAGGGCTTTGGCGAGCTGTTGGTCGCCGACATTGCCGCGCGCGACGGCCAGGTTAAGGTGAACGGCTGGCGCGACGGCGCGGGCGTGGCACTCGACGATGCCGTGGCGCAGCTTACCGAGCTGGGCTTTAAGCATCTGGTGTATACCGACATCGCGCGTGATGGCATGCAGACGGGCATCGATGTGGCGGCGTATCGCCATGTGGCGCAGGTCGCGGGCTTTCCCGTCGTGGCGTCGGGCGGTATCTCGACGCTCGACGACATCCGCGCGCTGGCCGCGGTGGGTGAGGGCGCGATTGAAGGCGCCATTACCGGTCGTGCGCTCTACGAGGGCAACTTTACGCTGGCCCAGGCGCTGGCCGCCGCTCGAGGGGAGGAGTAGCCCATGCTTACCAAGCGCGTAATTCCCTGCCTGGACGTCAAGGACGGCCGTGTGGTCAAGGGCGTCAACTTTGTGAGCTTGCGCGATGCCGGCGATCCGGTGGAGCTGGCCCGCGCCTACGACCGCGAGGGTGCGGACGAGGTCGTATTTTTGGACATTACCGCGACGAGCGATAACCGTGCGACGACTATCGAGATGGCGGCGCATGCGGCCGAGGAGCTGGCCATTCCCTATACCGTGGGCGGCGGCTTTCGCGACCTGGCGGGCATGCGCACCATGGTTGCCGCCGGTGCTGACAAGGTGTCGCTCAACTCTGCCGCCGTGCGCGATCCGTCGTTGATCAGCCAGGCCGCCGCGGCGTTTGGCAGCCAAGCCGTGGTCGTGGCGATCGATGCCAAGCGCGTGGGGCTGCCCGGGGAGCCGGGCGCCGATAAGTGGGAGGTCTTTACGGCGGGCGGCCGCAACGCTACGGGTATCGACGCAGTGGCGTGGGCCGAGGAGGCGGCTCGTCGTGGCGCCGGCGAAATCCTACTGACCAGCATGGACCGCGACGGTACCAAGGCCGGCTTCGATCTGGCGCTTACTCGCGCCGTGGCCCGCGCGGTGCCGATTCCCGTTATCGCGAGCGGCGGCGTGGGCACACTCGAGCATTTTGCCGAGGGTGTGATCGAGGGCGAGGCCGATGCCGTGCTGGCGGCGAGCGTCTTTCACTTTGGAATCTTCAGCATTCGCGAAGTCAAAGAGTATATGGCTTCTCAAGGTATTCCTGTGAGGTTGGACTTCTAGTGCTGCGGGCTGCGCTGCGGCTTGTCCAGGCACCGCATCTTGCCGCTCAAACCGTCGCTCGCGTACCAAAGTACGCGTCGCTCCTCTTTCGTGGCAACCTGCGGCACCTGGACAACCCTCGCCGACATGTGATGTTTAAATTGGGGAATTGAAATGAGAGAAATTACTACTCCAGCGGATCTTAAATACGACGCCAAAGGATTGATCCCTTGTGTGGTTCAGCAATATGACACCGGTGAGGTGCTTATGGTTGCTTGGATGAACGAGGAGTCGGTGGGGCTGACGCTCAAGACCGGCACCACGTGGTTTTGGAGCCGCAGCCGCCAGGAGCTCTGGAACAAGGGTGCGACGAGCGGCAACATGCAGGAGGTCAAGGAGCTCTGGGCCGATTGCGATAGCGATACGCTACTGGTCAAGGTCGACTCGCCGGGTCCGGCCTGCCACACCGGCAACCGTACCTGCTTCTTTAAGAAACTCGCGTAGAGCGGGCGCTCGATTAGACGCTCGGCCACCAGAAAGGATTGAACTATGGGTGTGCGCACCGCAAACGTTCAGGATGGAAATATCGGAGAGACGCTGACAGGTCTGGCCGAGGTGATTCACGGTCGTCATGATGCATCGCCGCAGGAGAGCTATACCGCGCGTCTGCTGACCGATGTCGAGGACGAGCTGCTCAAGAAGCTTGCCGAGGAGGCAAGCGAGGTGATCATGGCCTGCAAGGATAACGATCACGATCACATCCGCTACGAGGCCGGCGACCTGGTCTACCACCTGCTCGTGACGCTCGAGCGCTACGGTATCACCCTCGACGAGCTAGCCGGCGAACTCAACGCCCGCCGCCACTAGTCATTGGGGACGTTCTTAAACGACCAGTTAGGCGAGGGGCGTGGACTCCCATTCTCCGGTGAGGTGGGGGATGTCGAAGGTTCGATAACCGCAGTCGTAGGCGTGGGCCTGGGCCTCGCGGATGTTCCAGCAGATGTCGCAGGCGCGGTGTGCGTCCGAGCCAAAAGTGATCGGCACCTCGGCGTGGGCGAAGCAACGCAACAACCCGGTCGCGGGATAGTAGTCGTCGAGTCCCTTGCGCGGCGCGGCGGTCGAGACCTCAACGCGGCGGCCTGTGTCGTGTGCACACTCTGCCATCTGCCCCCAGAACGGCGCGGGGTCAAAGTCGGGCGCAAAGCCCTCTTTCGAAAAGCGCATGACCAGGTCGGGGTGAGCCATTACATCAAAGTTGAGCGGGCTCTCGCAGGCGCGGCACCAGTCATCGACATAGCGCTCCCACACGCCGCGTACGTCTAAGTTTTCCCAAACATGCAGGTTGGTGTCATCGTCGATCCAACCGCAAAGGGAATCGGGTGTATCAGGACGAGCGACGTCCTCCGTCCCCGCCGTGCCCGCAGCACCTGCCGCAATATCGCCTGGGTTGCCAATCCAATGCACGCTGCCCAGGAGTACGACGGCGCCCTGGGACCAGCGCTCAACCAAAGGCTCGCAGCCCTCGTACCAATCGCATTCAAAGCCATAGATAAAGCTGAGCTCCGGCGCAATCTGCGCGGCAAGCTTGCGAGCATCCTCAAAAGCCAGACGATGTGCCGGCAGGTCGCCCTCAGTAACCTGCACTTCGCAGTTGGCATCCATGCTGGTGGGCAAGGTGAGGTGGTCGGTCGAGACCATGACCCGACAGCCAGCCGCCGCGGCGGCGCGAACGTTTTCCTCAAAGGAGGCATGGCCGTCCGAAAACGAGGTGTGGGTGTGGCAATCGACCAGCGGGCAAGCAGACATGGCAGCTCCTTTGCGTCAAGCGAATCCGCTCCATTGTAATGGCGCGACCCCTGGCGCGCCGGGAACGCCACAAGTCGAAACCGACTGGAAAGGGCAGGCGGCGCGCAAGGGCTGCCGCACGACATCGACCCTGCCTCAAAACGTGTACGTCAGCCTCCAAAAGCTGCAAAAAATGACGTGTTTGGAGGCTGCCGTACACGTTTGGATAGGGGCGAGGACGATCCCGGCGCACGCCGACGTCCGCGACGGGCAAAAGTCCCGCCCATCCCATGACGCCGCCCCCACGCCGCCCGCGATGTGCTAGCGTTTGAGTGAACAAAACGAGCCCGCGCGGAAAGGAACCGGACCGTATGCAACGTGGAAGTACATCTCCGCTGTCCCGCGAGACCGATGCGCCCGAGACCATCGTCAAGCTGGAGTGCGACATCGACGATGCGTCGCCCGAGGTACTCGCCTATGCCGCCGACCGCCTGCGCGAGGCCGGCGCCCGCGAGGTGCACTGGCTACCCCTCTACTGCAAAAAGGGTCGCCCCGGATGGCAGTTGCAGGTGATCTGCTCGCACGAGGATATCGAGCGCCTACAGACGATTATCTTTTTGGAGACCACGACCAACGCCGTTCGTCGCCAGGTGATGGAACGCGTTTGCCTGCCGCGCCGATTCGAGCAGGTGACAACGCCTTGGGGCGAGGTGGCCGTAAAGGTGGCAACCCTGCCCGATGGCAGCGAGCGTGCAGCGCCCGAGTACGAGGACTGCGCCCGTCTCGCTCGCGAGCATAATGTGCCGCTCCAGCGCGTGATGCGGGCGGCCCAGAGCGCGGCACTGCGATTTGAATAACGCGGCTGGTGGCGACATCCTGCGCCTAGCCATATCAACCCCATTCGAAAGGATCTCCCCATGAAATACCTCATCGCCTCCGACATCCACGGCTCGGCATACTGGGCCGAGCGCCTCTGCGCCGCCATCGAGTCCGAGCAGCCCGATCGCATTGTGCTGCTGGGCGACCTGCTCTACCACGGTCCGCGCAACGACCTGCCGCGCGACTATGCTCCCAAGCGCGTGATTCCGCTGCTCAACGCCCTAGCCGACCGCATCATCGCGGTGCGCGGCAACTGCGACGCCGAGGTCGACCAGATGGTCCTCGACTTCCCCGTCATGGCTGACTACGCCACGCTGTTTGACGAAACCGGCCGTGAGCTGTTCTTGACGCACGGCCATGTCTTTGGCGCCGGCATGCACAACAGCGTCGACCACGCGCCCGCGCTGCCTGAGGGCTCCGCGCTCGTCTACGGTCACACGCACATCAAGATCAACGAGGAGAGCGCCGCGCACCCGGGCCTGTGGCTTTTCAACCCCGGCAGCGTGAGCATTCCCAAGGACGGCACGCACAGCTACGGCATCTACGAGGGCGGTGCGTTCCGCCACGTGGTCATGGAGGAGGAGTAGCCATGGCGCAGCATATGGCTCAGCAAAATGCCGAGGGCTCGCGCGACCTGTCCACGCTGGTCGACGCGTCGGCCGAGCTGCAGCATCTGGTGCAGACCATCTGGCGCCTGCGTCAGCCCGATGGCTGCCCGTGGGACCGTGAGCAGACGCACCGCAGCATCGGCAAGAACATGATCGAGGAGGCCTACGAGGCACTCGACTGCATCGAGGCGGACGACGCGGTTCACCTACGCGAGGAGCTGGGCGACGTGCTCATGCAGGTCGTGCTGCATGCGCAGATTGCGGCGGACGCCGGCGAGTTTACGCTGGCCGACGTGGCGCGCGATATCGACGCCAAGCTCATCCGACGCCATCCGCACGTCTTTGGCGATGTGGATGCCGATAGCTCCGACGAAGTGCTCAAGATTTGGGATGAGGTCAAGCTTGCCGAGAAGGCTGCCAAGGACAAGGCCGTGGCGGCAGGCGAGGCTGCGCCCGAGGGCCTGCTCGACGGCGTGCCCACGCATCTACCGGCGCTGATGCAGGCTCAGAAGGTGTCGCGCAAGGCGGCTGCCGTGGGCTTTGAGTGGGAGACGGTCCAGGATGTGTGGGACGAGGTCGCCGAGGAGCGTGCCGAGTTTGAGGCCGAGGCTCCTGGCTCGCCCGAGCGCGAAATGGAGTTTGGCGATTTGCTCTTTGCCCTGGTCAACGTCGCGCGCAAGGAGGGTATCGACGCCGAGAGCGCCCTGCGTGCCAGCACGGCAAAGTTCCGCCGCCGCTGGGCCGCGATGGAGCAGATGGCGGCCGATGCCCACGTGGATCTGGCCGAGCTCTCGACCCACGGCCTCAACGACCTGTGGGATGCCGCAAAGGCGGAGGAGTAAGACTGCGGGAACGACGGGCTGACGCGCCTCATCGTTCCCGCTAAATTTTTCGAAAATCAAGTGTATCCCTCGACTAACTTAGGGCATAATGCAAAAAGTGCGACATGGCTAACTTACGGAGGCGCACCGATGGTGCACGGTCAGCCGGTCGCTTGCATCCACTACGTTTCCAAGTGAGAGGGAGACAACATGAGCGATATTTTGGACGTCTACGGTCGCGAGGTACTCGACAGCCGCGGCAATCCCACCGTCGAGGTCGAGGTCGTGCTCGAGGACGGCAGCTTTGGCCGCGCAATGGTGCCTTCGGGTGCTTCGACCGGCGCCTTTGAGGCCTGCGAGCTACGCGATGGCGACAAGGGCCGCTACCTGGGCAAGGGCGTTTCGCAGGCCGTCGAGCACGTCAACAACGAGTGCGCTAACGCCGTCGTGGGCCTCGACGCCTTCGACCAGTGCGCCGTCGATGCCGCGCTGATTGCCGCGGACGGTACCCCCAACAAGACCAAGCTCGGTGCCAACGCCATCCTGGGCGTGTCGCTGGCCACCGCGCGCGCCGCTGCCGAGTCGGCGGGCCTGTCGCTGTACCAGTACCTGGGCGGCGTCAACGCCCACCTGCTGCCCACACCTATGATGAATATCCTCAACGGCGGCGTGCATGCCGACAACAACGTTGACTTCCAGGAGTTCATGATCATGCCCGTGGGTGCTCCGAGCTTTGCCGAGGGCCTGCGCTGGTGCGCCGAGGTCTACCACACCCTCAAGGGCGTGCTGCACGAGGCCGGCCTGGGCGGCGGCGTGGGCGACGAGGGCGGCTTTGCCCCCAACCTTAAGACCAATGCCGAGCCGTTCGAGTACATCACCAAGGCCGTCGAAAAGGCTGGCTTTAAGCCCGGCGTCGACTTCATGTACGCCATGGATCCGGCGTCCACCGAGTTCTACAACGCTGAGACCGGTATGTATGAGCTCAAGGGCGAGGGCGTGGAGTACACGAGTGCCCAGATGGTCGATTACTGGGAGAAGCTCGTCGACACCTATCCCATCATCTCCATCGAGGACGGCATGGCCGAGGAGGACTGGGACGGCTGGGTTGAGCTCACCCGTCGCATTGGCAACAAGGTGCAGCTGGTGGGCGACGACTTGTTCGTCACCAACACCGAGCGCCTCAAGAAGGGCATCGAGCTGGGTGCCGCCAACGCGATCCTGGTCAAGGTCAACCAGATCGGCACGCTCACCGAGTCGCTGGAGGCCATCGAGACCGCCAAGGAGGCCGGTTACGCTTGCATCGTGAGCCACCGCTCCGGCGAGACCGAGGACTCCACGATCGCCGACCTGGTCGTGGGCGTCAACGCCGGTCAGATTAAGTCGGGCGCCCCGTGCCGCAGCGACCGTATCGCCAAGTACAACCAGCTCATCCGTATCGAGGACGAGCTCGAGGGCAGCGCGCGCTACGCCGGCAAGGCCGCGTTCTACAACATTCGCTAGGCAAACGGCGTGCGCGGGGCGGGGCTGACTCGGATTCGCCTCGCTCCCGCCGGGCGCTGTTGAGCACCATTGGGCGCTGGGCCATATGGCTCAGCGCCTTTTTTATGTCGAGCAAGGGCCGCCGAAGGCGTTGCGCGCGCTCGTGCTATAACTAAAAGACTTAGCGCAAACAAACCTCAACCGCACAAGGCGCACATGGATCAGATTTACGACAACAGGTACTATTCCGCCGGTTCGCGTGAGCCGTCACCTCGCCGTGCGCGCACGGTGCAGCTCGGCGGGTCCGATTACGCCGGTGCCGACTGCTCCACGCAGCGACCGACAAGTGCCTCACACTCCCGTGCTCAAGTGAATACGTCGACGGACCGCCCGCTACGTTCGGTGCGCCCGGCGCACTCGGAGCATGCTCAGCGTTCCTCGGCTCAAACGCATGAAAAGCCGAGTAGGCCCTCGAACCGTCTTTCGGGCTCGGACTTCATGCATTACGCCAACGATAACGCGGTGGTCAAGGCAATCTACGACTTTACCCACGGTCCCCAGCGGGGGCTGTTTGTTGGCATTGTCGTCGCCCTGGCGCTTGTGAGCCTGTATTTCCCCGTGCGCGACCTGTATGTGGCAAAACGCTCGAGCGACATCTTGGCCAAGCAGGTCGAGATTCGCGAGCAATATAACGACGACCTGCAAAAAAGCGTCGACAAGCTGCTCTCGGAGGAGGGTATCAAGGACGCGGCATCCGAGGACCTGGGCCTGGTGATGCCCGGCGAGAAGAGGATTGAAGTGCAGGGCCTGGACGACGATTCGGATGCCTCGTCGAGCAAAAAGTCCTCAAACGCCAAGAAGGCCAGCGAAGTGGCCAAGGAAATCGAAGAAGTCGGTAAGGACGCGCCGTGGTACATCCAAGCGCTCGACATGCTGTTTGGGTTTAACGGCGTCGAGGGTCAGACGGTCGTGTCCAACGGCAAATAGCGCCCGGAGGGGAGCTCGCAATGACAAATTGCAAACGCTATAAGGTGGCCGCGATCGACCTGGGAACGGTGTCGTCGCGACTGGTGTTGGCCCAGGTCGAGGGCGGGGCAATCGTGGAATCGTCCAAGCATACCGAGATTACCGATCTGGGTGAGGGCGTGGACGCGACGGGCCGCTTTTGCGAGGCGGCCGTTGAGCGCGTGCTCGCTGCGTGCCGCATGTTTGTGGACGAGGCTCGTGCCTTTGGGGCCGCGTGCATCTGCACCACCTGCACGAGCGCCGCGCGTGATGCGTCCAACGCAGCACTGCTGCTGGACGGCCTGCGCGATCTGGGGCTTGAGCCACAGGTGATTCCGGGCGAGGTCGAGGCACGCCTGACGTTTTTTGGCGTGGCGCACGACTTTGCCGGCGAGCGCATCATTGTTGCCGATTCGGGCGGCGGATCCACGGAGCTCGCGACGGGCGTCTATGCGCCGGAGCGTGGCGTCTTTGCGCTAGAAGGGACGCGCTCGCTGGACATTGGCTGCCGCCGCGTGACGGAGCGGTTTTTCTCGACGCTGCCACCCGCACGCGGCGAGCTTGCTGCCGCTGCCGCGTGGGCAGGCGAGCAGTTCGCCGCCTATTTTGAAGGCCTGCCCAGCGACTTTGAGCGCGCCGAGCGTCTGGTCGCGGTGGGTGGCACGGTGACTACGCTGGTGGCTCTGGTCCACGAGCTGGAACCGTACGATTCGAGCTTTGTTCACCTACGCGAGCTGTCGCTGGAGCAGGTCTCGGCCGCTATCGAGCGCATGTCTGTGTTGGACGCGGAAGGCATCGCCGCGCTACCGGGTGTACAGCCCAAACGCGCGGGCGTGATCTTGGCTGGCGCCGTGGTGATCCGCGAACTCATGCGTGCCGGCGGCTACAAGACGCTCACCGTAAGCGAGAACAGCCTGCTCGCCGGTATGGCCGCCACCATCAACGAGACCCTCGACGGCGCGACCCCCACCATCGCCTGGACCCCCACTCTCAGCACCCTCTAAATAAGTTGCGGTGAAATACGGACTAAAATCGCCCTTTCGGGCACCAAACAGTCCCTATTCCACCGCAACTCAACAGCCGGCACCTGGGGACGTTCCTTTTAATATGAGCAGGACATTGTCAAGAGGCAAAATCGGGCCTGG
>DAWDYI010000007.1:0-57713 GCA_052344885.1 Collinsella aerofaciens | reverse complement strand
TGAATGCAGACGCGCGTGGCCCCGTTTACCACCACGGTTCCGTTGGTGGACGACAAGTCCTCGACGTGCCAGATATTTTGAGCATCGCACCAGATATGGGCATGGCGGGCCGAGACATCGTCGCCGACGTCGGTAATATCGCCCTCACCAGTGGCCAGCGCGCCAATCTCAACACCCCGCTCACTCGGCTGAATCCAGCGCGGGGCGCTCACGACAAAACTGTTTTGCACGCGCAGCAAGCCCAAGGGGTGCGCCGGGGCGGGTTCGCGCTCGCCTGCGGTCATCGACATGCCAAGCGAACGCGGCGTGGAGGTGCCTCCGCCACAGGTCGCGTGCGCGTAGTCGATGGCATAGTTCACCGAGGACCGCACATCCGCCGAACAACCGACAGCGACAAACAGCACCAGCACGGCCTCGGCGCGCTCGGCGGGCATGAGTTCCGCCGCCTGGGACAGGCGATCGAGCGCGTTGCGATAGAGATTCGTGTCCTGGTGGCACTCTTCGAGCGCGCGTACCATCGGTTCACCTGCAGGACCGCACACCATATTGATCACAGCCGTGGAGTCCATGGGATTTCGCTGGCGCAGGGCCAGTTGCGACATAATGCGCGCAGCCGAGGTACCGTATTCGGCAAAGTAGCGCTGCTGAAGCGTGCCGACCGGCGCGCGAACGATAAAGCGGGAAACCCAAGAGCGATCGGCGGCTCGGCTCTGCGGGCTGCGGCCGTCGGCGAGCGGACGGGACGAAAGCACCAAGCCGCACAGCTCGATATGGCTCAGATGCGCCGCGCGCTTAAAGATGTCAAACATGGCCCCGCATGGGGTGAGCTCAACTTGAGATGCCATGACCTAGGCCTCCTTAGTCGTAGAAATAGAATCGGACGATACTTCGACAGGTCCGCCAAAAGTACGGGCAGCTGCGGCTCCACCGGCAAGCGGAGTCGCCATCTGGGCTTTTGTGCGTCGCGGTGCCGAAACGGGAAGTTCAAAGGCAAAGCCCATCGCAAGCAAAAACCACGTAAGCGTATAGGTTGCAACCAGAGCGGCAACAAGGCCGCCCATCACGGCGCGTTGGGAAAATACGCTACATGCAGCCACAACCAGCACCGGAACCTCGCAGGCAGAAAGCGCAAGCACACCCTGCAGGAAGCCCGAGCGCCGATCGCGCGCAAGCGCCCCCGCGGCAACGCCGGCTATGCCTGGCAGCGCCAACGCCAGTGCGGCAATAATACCCGGTAGCGACCCAGACCACACGAGCGATCCCAAAGTCGCCGTCACGCGAGCGCCCGACGCCAGCAGCGCGGCCGAAACCACGATCACAGCCCAAACCACGCCACAGACGACCGTCGCGCCGACCATCAGCGCGCGACGAACCGCGCGGCCAGACGCATCCATGGGGCACGGCGTGAGCGGCTCGCCGCGGAGCGAACGGCCGACATTTTGCGCATAGTGGTCACAAAACGCTGAGAGCGCCGCCTCGACCGCCGCCGGCTCGGGACGATCTTTTTGATGGCTGGACAGACAGGCCATCACCACGTCGAACAGCTGGGCATCGACAAACGCCAGCGCATCGCGTAGCTCTTCGGAATCCGGCTCAAGCCCTAGCTGCTGGGCCTGCTCGGCCGCGGCGAGCGCCACATCGGGCTCACGACGAAGCAGCTGAGTCAAATCACAACCGGGCGCATGGGCACCAATGGGATAGTCGGGCCGCGTGTCCATCTTGAGACGGTAGGGGCTCGCGATGTCGCGCGTCTTTTTGCGCGAACCCGAGGTGCCCGAAGTGCTCGGCGCGGCTTCGTATGGCGCGACGCCGGCAATGAGCTCGTAAACCGTGCTTGCCGCGGCATAGACGTCGATCGCCGGCGACATACGCAAAGCGCGCAGATCGGGAATATCGTCGGTGAGCATCTCGGGCGGGGCATAGGCAACCGTCGCGCGACGCAGCGTGGCATAGCGCTCGGTAAAGGATGCCTTGCCGCCGGTACCGGCCACGGCCGACGCAGGCTCAAGCGCCAGCGACGAGCCAAAGTCGATCAGGCACAGGTCAAAGGTGCCCTCGGCAAGCTGCCGGTCAAGCGGTAGACGCGCCGTACGCACCATAATATTAGCGGGCGAGATATCGCGATGGACAAAGCCCTCGCCCACCAGGCTCATACGGCAGAGCAGATCGAACAGGTCGCGACCCAGACGCGCCGCCACAAGCGGCGACAGGCGTCCGGCATCGTCCACGGCGAGTCGCGAACGCAAGCGGGCAAGTGTCTCGCCCTCGACCCATTCCATGACAATTGCAGGCACACCGTCGACCTCGCCCCAGCCATAGAGGCGGGGAAAGCCCTTAAGGCCCGAAAGGGCGCGATGGCATTCATATTCCTCGCGAAATGCCGCTTTGAACTTGGCGACCAGCGACTCATGGGCGGCATCGTCGTCAAACTCATCGCGCGCCGGCAAGATGAGCTGCTTGAGCGCCACGGCCTCGCCTTGGGCGTTGACGGCACGCGTCACGCGGCCGATACCGCCACGGCGCATGGTGGCATCGTCGGCAAACAGCATCGTAAAACGACGCAGATAGGCAGGCAGTTCGTCCTGACCGAGCGCAATGGCTGGCTCAAACCCGTCGACACGCGCCAGGCGCAGGCCGACCATGGGATCGCGACCGAGTGATTGTGGTGTGGTGGATACAAGATCAGTCATCATAGGGCAAGCGCCGCCACGTTATTGTTGAAGTTACCGAGCGCGACGTCATCATCGCCGTAATGACCGACCCATTGACATAGGTTGGTGTAACAGCCCCACAGATTGGCATACTGCTGATACCACTTTGACCGGGGCGAGAATGTCTGACGACCGAACTCGGCTCGAATGACAAACATCTCCCCGACCAGGCTGTCGCACGGTCTGGGATCTCCCGTAGAGTTATAGGTCGAGACCACGTCATTGGCACGGGAAACATAGCCGTCGAGCATGTTGTACTTGGTCACAAGCCAGCTGTGAATGCTCTCTTCTTCAGCAGCGGAAACGCCACCGGAGTTTGCATCGTTGTCAGTGTTGCCGCCCGTCGAGCCGCCGTTTCCAGACCCTCCGGTAGAGGAACCCGACCCAGAGCCGCCGCCCGAACTCGATGAATCCGAGCTACCGGGCTTGCCTGTCTGCTGGGCGTCCTGCCCCTTCTGCTGCTCGACCTTATTCACCGTTGCCGCCACGCTATTGTTGGACAACCGATCGATGATCTTGGTGTTGGTGAGCACGATGGTTTTGCCATTGGCAAGCGTGACTTCGTTGTCCGGGACCTCGGCGCCGTCCGCATCGTCGGTGCCAAACACAATATGCCCGACCACACTTGCCCAAGCATATCCAGTCGTGGTGCCCAGATCACTTTTGACCTCATGCCCCACGCGCGGTTCGCGTGCGGCATGCGCCTGTATCATGGACGGCACAGTCATGCCATAGGCAGAAACGCCAGCTATGACCAGCACCAACGAGCACGATAGCAGTGCGTACGCCCGCGGAGCCAAGCCCAGTCGGCATCGCATGCGCACCGCGGCGCCGCGCTTTGTCTGAGTGCCACCGGGCCGCATGCGTTCTCCTCCAACAAAAACACGCCGCTCGGGAGCGGCGCATTCATTCGAATCCATATTTGAGTGTATCAGCGAACCCAAAAGGTTGCGCAACGAATGAGCAAATTAAGGATGCGAGTGGAAGCATCCATGCGATAAGCGGATACAAAGCATCTTTGTTGCACAACAAACTTACAGTCGCACAGGGAAATTATGACTACCCCGTGCGGCGCGAGGAAAACATACGGCAGGAGCAGGCTCGCCACCTAAATCGCGCGACGGGCCTCGATGGCGCGGCCAAGCGTAAGCTCGTCGGCATACTCCAAGTCGCCGCCCACGGGAAGGCCGCTTGCCAGACGCGACACCTCGACGCCCAACGGCTTGATGGTACGGGCCAGATAGCTCGCCGTGGTCTCGCCCTCAATATTGGGGTTGGTGGCGATGATGACCTCGTGGATGTCCTCGTGGCCCAAGCGTGCCAGCAGCTCTCGAATGTGCAGCTGCTCGGGGCCAATCTTGTCCATGGGACTGATCACGCCGCCCAATACGTGGTAGAGGCCGTGGTAGCTGCCCGTGCGCTCAATCGCCTGGACATCGCGAGGCTCGCCCACCACGCAAATGCGAGTGGTATCGCGCATCGGGTCCTGGCAGATGGAGCACTCGTCGGCCGTGGCGTAGTTAAAGCAGCGGCTGCAAAAGTGGACCTCCTGCTTGACCTCCAGGATGGCCTCGGCCAGGCGGCGCGCCTCCTCGGCGTCGGCCTCCAACAGGTAATAGGCGATGCGCTGGGCCGACTTGGGACCAATGCCCGGCAGACGGCCCAGCTCATCGAGCAGTTTTTGCAGACTGTGATTTGCACTCATATATATGCGTGTCTTAGAACGGCATGCCCGGGATGTTGAGGCCGCCGGTGATGGCGCCCATCTGCTTGTTGGCGAGCTCGTTGACGCCGCGGACGGCCTCGTTGACGGCAGCCATGATCATATCCTGCAGCATATCGACGTCCTCGGGATCGAGGGCATCGGGATCGATGGTGAGGTTGACGAGCTCCATCTCGCCGTTAACGGTCACCTTGACCATGCCGCCGCCGGCAGAGGCGTCGACGGTCTGGGACTTGAGGTTCTCCTGCGCGGTGGCAAGCTGCTCCTGCATCTTGCGAGCCTGCTTCATCATCTGCTGCATGTTCATACCGGCCATGATGGCTCCTTTACGTGCGGCCGCACGCCGAGCTGCAAGGGCAGCCGGAGCACGGCGGGACTTTCAAACTCAAAAATCGTACCACGGCGCGAGGCCAGCGAGCGGGGCGGACGTGTTACCTCAGTCGATATACATGTCCTGGAGCGCAAGCCGCACCCATAGATTATGCAAAGTTGAATAATTCGCATCTGCATAATATTTAAAGCTAAATCTTGTAGAGCCGGAATCCGACATTTAATGCGTACCACTAAATGGCTAAATGCCGAGCCACTACTCGAGGCGGCGCTCATGACGGCGAGGTATAATTTGATTGCCATAGATAGCAATTTGGAGGTGCCCCATGAATGCCCCCAACGCGCTCCAAAACATCCGCTCAAAACACCCCGTTGCATATGTGGTTCTCTATCTCTTTGTCGGCTGGGCATTGCTGGTTGTCATCACCCATGCCATAGCTTTTGGAGCAGAACTGCTGATAGCCAGCTCGGACCAGCCCGTCGTCAAATGGGAGACGACCGATGAGTGCACCGACGGAACCCGAACCGTCTACTACAACAGCCCGTCCCTCTATCAAGAGTTCAAGGTCAAGATAAAGGACTTCAAGATTGTCGATGCCGAGCTAGGCGTTTATTTGGCAATCGGAGCAACCATTAACGCCGAGCAAGTCGAGTACACGGACAGCCATGCGACGTATCGTATCGACCTCAGCATCCTAGGCCGACCGTCACGCACCTGTCTGCTCAAATGCGACATACGCGGCACCACACTACACATGTCCGAAATACAGATGCGCCCGGACAAGGGGTCCTCTTCTTGAGCAGTATACCCGCCTGCGCAGCTACTCCACCGGCTTGAAGATGGTGGCCTGGCCAAAGACGCTGCGGATGAGGGCCTTGGCCTCGTCCTCGGTCTGCGGGATGCTCGGGGCTGCGCCCTGATGGCCGAAGGGGCTGCCAGCACCGGGATTGGATTCCCAGGGAGCGGCGGGGACGTCGTCGTTTGCAGAGGCTGCGGGTGCCACAGCAGCGGCCTTGGTCGCGGACGCCGCACCCGGCACGTCGAACGGGGGCAGATCGTCCCCGCCGGCATCGGCAGCAAAACCACCGACCATAGCATCGTCGTAGGGCACCTGCTCGGATTCCCATGGCGCAGCCTGCGCAGGCGGCTGAGCCATGGGGACGGACGCGCGCTCGGGCGCTCGGGGCGCGGGCTCGGTCGGGAGCTTGCCCGTGGCAGGAGCACCGGCAGGGTTGTCGGAGCGCAGCCAAGGGGCCTTGGCCAGGTCGGATGACTTGGGCGCAGGCGCGGCAGCGGACTTGGGCGCGGGGATCGGAGCAGCCGGTTTGGGCGCAGCGGGTTCAGGCGCCGACGGGGTCGGTGCCGCTACCGGCGCCGCTTTTGGCTGCGTCGCGCTGGCGCTCGAGGATGCAGGGGGCACCGAGGACACGGGTTGCGGGTCCGCAGATACCGCAGCCCGTGCAGATGGAGAATGCTCCTCATGTTGAGGAGCCGGCGTGCCACCTCCATCCAGGACGTAGTCGACGGTGCGACGACCGAAGACCGCGCAGACCGTCGGCAGGACCACCGACTGCGTATCGGCGCGACCGAGCATCTTGATGGCAAAGGTCGAGCCCGCGGGGAACGAGACCGTGAGCTTGGAGCCGTCGTCGGCCGTGGCGCGGGCGTTGAGCAAAAGCCCTGCGTAGGAAGCCTGACGCGCCTTGACACGCTCGACAACCTCGGCCCATTTGCGCTGGAGTTCGCCGGCGTCCTCAACCGCGGGCGTCTCGGCGGCACCGGCGGCAGCAACCTGGGCGGCGGTGTTGGGCTGGGGCTTAGGTGCCGGAGCGGTGGCAGGCGCGGGGGCCGCAACGGGCTGAGGCGTCGGAGCCGGCGCAGACTGAGGTGCAGACGCTGCAGGCTTGGAAGCCGACACGGACGCAGAACGGGGCGCAGGCTGAGCCGCCGGAGCGGCAGCACCACGGTCCCAAGGCATACCGCCCTGGCGCGTGGACGTATCAGCGGGGGTAGCAGATGCCGCCGGAGCGGCAGCTCGGGCACCCGAGATAAGCGTCGGCTGCTGGGCGGCAGCGGGTACGGATGCTGCAGGCGCGGCGGCCTGAGCAGCAGCCACGCTCGCCGGCACCGCGGCATTGGCAACCATGGCCTCCAGGCGTGCCACGCGCTCGGCCAATGCCTCAATCGTTATATCAGCCTCGGGACGTGCCAGGCGCGTGCAGGCGATCTCGAGCACCAGGCGCACATCGCTCGCGCCCCTCATCTCCAGTGCGGCATCGTCGAGCACTGTCAGCACACGGGCCAGGCGGTCAGCAGGATGCTCGCCAAAGGCAGCGGCCTCGGCAGCAAGCGCCTCGGCCTGCTCGGAGCCGCCCTCAAACAGCTCGGCGCGGGCACCGGCAACGCAGGCAACGTACACGTCACGCACATGCGCCACCAGGTCGCGCGTCAGCTCCAGCAGGTCGTTTCCTTCCTCGACCTGCGCACGAATCAGTCCATAGAGCTCGGCAACATCGCGATCGGCAACGGCGCGGGAAAACTCGCCCAGAATCTGGTCCGAAACCTCGCCCAAAAGCGAGCGGGCGTCGTCCGCATGCACAGAACCGTTGCCAAAGACGCTCAGCTGCTCCAGCGTGGACAATGCGTCGCGCATGCCACCCTTGGCATGGCGCGCCACGATAGCCAGCGCATCGTCGTCGTAATCGAAGCCCTCCTGCTCGCACACGTATGCCAGGCGATGCTCAATATCCTCGTTGCCGATGCGATGGAAATCGAAACGCTGGCAGCGCGAGAGGATGGTCTCCAGAATCTTTTGCGGGTCGGTGGTGCACAGCACAAAGATCACGTGTGCCGGCGGCTCCTCGAGCGTCTTGAGCAGCGCGTTGAACGCCGCCGTCGTGAGCATGTGGACCTCGTCGATGATATAAATCTTGTACTTGCCGCGCACCGGGGCAAAGTTGACGGAGTTGATAATTTCCTCGCGCACATTGTCCACGCCCGTGCGGGAGGCGGCATCGAGCTCGTAAACATCGGGGTGGTTACCCTCGGCGATGAGCTCGCACTCCTCGCAAGTACCGTCGGGCATGCAGCCGCTTGCACCCTCGGCGCGCGCCGCCTCGGCATTGCGGCACAGCAGCGCCTTGGCCAGAATGCGCGCCATGGTGGTCTTGCCCGTGCCGCGCGGTCCGCAGAACAGGTAGGCGTGGGACAGGCGCCCCTCGGTGATGGCGTGCTCGAGCGTCGAGACGATATGCTGCTGGCCCACCACGGAGTCAAAGGTGAGCGGGCGATACTTTCGGTACAACGATTCCATGGGTGCTCCCCCGGGTATACTGAGTCTTGTTGCCGCGGCGGCCATGCGGTCGCACGGCATACTGCATTCATAATAACCCGTACGGCGAGCCCGCCGCGATAGGAGTCCAAAGAGCATGGCAGACGCAGAGAGCAACCTCGTTCCCTCCGAAGCAGCCGACCAGGTCGAGGTCGCGCTCGAGGCGCAGGCAGCAGCCGACGACGGCATCCTGTACCTCAACGAGTACCAGTACGAAAACGACCTGGTCACCGACTTCGCCCGTCTGGTCGCCTCGCCCAGGCGTCGCGGCTCGCTGTATGTCGCCGCGGCAATTGCCGCGCTCATCGGCATCGGCATGCTGGTGGCCGGCGGCAACTGGATCAAGTTTGGCGTCGTGCTGATCGTATTCGGCGCCTTTTTGGCCTGGTGGAGCAAGAACCTTCACCACACGCTCGCCCGCGACTTTATCGACGCCGTCGAGGCCGACGAGTCCATGGGTGGCCGCTATCGCCGCGTCGCCGCCAACGAGGACGGCCTGATGGTTTGGGGCAAGAGCGGCAAGTCGCAGTTCTTCCCGTTTGAGAAGCTCGACCACGTACTCGACGGCGAGCGCATCTTTGTGGCCATGTTCGCCGACCAGGGCGTGACGATCCCCAAGGACACCTTTGTCCGCGGCGATGCCGAGCAGTTCGGTCCCTTCCTCAAGGCCCGCATCAACAAAAAACTCCGCATCGAGACCAAGAAGAAGAAAATGAAGGCCGAGAAGGCCGCCGCCGAGGCCAAGCAGGGCGACAAGCCCCAGGAGACCAAGGGCAAGCAGCGCAAGCAGAAGAAGAACAAGAAGAAGCACTAAGGCCAAGCCAGACAGGCAGCCTCACATCCCGTTATCCTCGCCATCCGCCCGAGCGTGCTACACTAGCAGCATCTATGCCACCGCGAACGGCTCGGCTCCGCGCCCGCCACTCGCAAACGAACTTTAAACGCACGAGGGTTGGCCATGCCGCTTTTCTCGCAACATACCGCCCGGTTCTCGCCGGACGTTCCTTTGGAGGGCACCAGCTCTCGCGAGCTGCTCAAGCGGTACCAGCCGCTCGAGACACTTGCGACCGGCGGTTTTGGCTCCATCGAGATTTGCCGCGACACGCACCTGCGCCGCCGCGTCGCCATTAAGCGCATCCCCCTTATCAACGGCGCCGGCATGCCCGCCAGCGACATCATGGATGTCCTGCGCGAGGCGCACACTGCCGCCATGCTTCAACATCCCAATATCGTGCAGGTCATCGACTTTACGCATGACACCGCCTATGCCTACCTGGTCATGGAGTATGTCGACGGTATGTCGCTGGCCGAGTTTTTGCATCGCGTGGACGGCCACTCGCTCACCTTTGACGAGGCCGCGGCCATTGCCGATGCCCTGGGCCAGGCGCTCACCTTCGCCCATAGCAATGGCGTACTCCACCTGGACATTAAGCCCGCCAACGTGCTCATCGACCACTCGGGCAATGTAAAGCTCACCGACTTTGGCATGGCGCGACTGTCGTCCGCCGGTGGCTTTGGCGGCTCGCGCGGCGGCACCATCGGCTACATGCCGCCCGAGCAGCTCGATATCGAGACCGGCACGGTCGACGAACGCGCCGATGTCTTTGCCCTTGCCTGCGTTATCTATGAGGGCTTGTGCGGCAGCGCTCCCTTTATGGCGGCCACGCCCGCCGACTCGCTCGACCGCATCATCGGCGGCGCCACCTATCCCAGCGAGCTGATACCACACTTTCCCCCGGGAGCCGAGGCCGCGCTCATGAGCGCGCTCTCCCCCATGCCGCAGGACCGCCCCAACAGCATCGAGGCATTTTGCGACCAACTCCTTGCCGGTCTGGGCAGCGTGCGCGAGGGCCGTCGCAGTCTGGAGCAAATGGTTGGCGAGCTTTCGGATGACGAGCAGGAGCTCAACGATATCGAGCCGTCGCACTACGAGGACGACGCCATCGAGGTCGACCCCGCACTCGGCTGGGCGGGCACGCGCTGGAGCCATGCGCGCGACTACACCATGCGCGCTATCTCGGCGCTAACGTGCGGCACCTTTAGCTTTTTACTGATGCAAACGGCCGGGGTCGCGGCGCTTCCCGGCCTGGTCATTGCGGCTATCGCGATCGGAGCGGCGGCTGGCCTGGCCCCCCAGATCGGCTCGGCCATCTCGGCTGTGGGCTTTTTGGTGCTCATGGCCAACGCCACCATGCAGGCGCAGGGCATCCTGTCGATGTTGCCCGTCGCGGTGATCTTTGCCGCCGCCATGTCCGGTTGGTGGATCGCCTGGGGTCGCACCGAGGCTGCCGCGAGCGCCGCGCTCACCTGTGCACTCGCGCTTGGCTGTCTGACTGGCAATACCTTCCTGGCAGCTGGGGTCGCCGCCGGCGTCGCGTCATTTTGGCTCGGCCCGGCAAGCGCCGCCGCGGCAACGGGCATGGGCGTGCTTTTTGCCCGTCTGGCCACGGTCGCGCTTTCAGCCGGAGGCGTGCTGGGGCTCGGTAACGTTGCCGCAGCGCTGGAAGACCCGCTCCTTTGGGCTGCCTTTGTGCTGGTCGCGACAACTGCCACGGCGTCATCTGCGCTGCTCAATGCCCATGCCAAGCGTGCCGACCAGGGCTCAAACCTTGCCGCAATCGCCGCCATCGCCGTCACCGGCATCGGCTGCGCAGTGGCATCCTGTCTTGCACACCATATGGAAATTGCCAGCCTTGCAGCCGCGGTCGCCGCCAAGGCGGCAGTTGCGGGAACCCTATCCTCTATAATCGTTGGGATATGCCTATATTTGCTCGGATACCAAAGAACCTATACGGAGAGTGATCTTTCGTGAACTTCCTGAACATCTTCGAGGACCACGTGGCCGGCATCTTCGGTGCCACCCGTGCCCCGTTCTCCTTTAAGAAGCTTGCCAAGCAGGCCGCTCGCGACATGGAGGATCAGACTCTGGTGATTAACGGCGTCAACACGGCGCCGGCACTCTATACCATCCTGATCGCCGCCGACGACGATCCCATGCTCGCCCCGTTCTACCCCGAGCTTTCGCGCGAGGTCCGCGAGTTTGTGAAGGCGCAGGCCGAAAAGCGCCGCTATGTCTTTGTCGGCGAGCCCCTCGTGCGCTTTATGATCGATCCGCAGCTGCGCGCCGGCAAGTTCTCGGTCTTTGCCGAGAACGTCGATGCCCCCACGCTCGGCCGCCTATACGAAGAAGAGCGCGCCTATCAAAACGGCCTGGGCCAGAACAACTCCGCGGTAAGCCGTGCCGCCAGCGCCCCGCGCGCCGGCCAGCAGCAGTTTGCTGCCCCGCAGCAGCAGCGCCCCGCCGCCATGCCCCAGCAGCAGCCGACGCCTCGCGCCGCCACTCCTGACCCGCTTGCCACGGCAGACCCCTTCGCGCCTAGCGTCCCCGACCCCGCCGCCGCACCCATCCCGGTGCCGCAGACCATCTCGCGCGACGCGCTTGCCGGCATGGGCGGAGCCGCCGCGACCGGTGCCGCCGTGGGCCTAGGCGCCGCAACCGGCATCGCCTCCAACATGGCGAGCACTCGCGCCCCGCAGCGCCCGCTCGCCCAGCTCGTCGACGTCGTGAGCGGCGAGAGCCATAGCATCACCTCCGCACAGGTGACCATCGGTCGCGAGCGCTCAGTTTCCGACATTGCCCTGCGCGACCCCAACGTGTCGCGCCGCCACGCCCAGCTCACCTTTACGGGCTCGGATTGGTCGATCGAGGACCTCAATTCCACCAACGGCACGCTCGTCAACAACCGCCGCATTACGCGCTGCCCGCTGCGCAACGGCGATCTGCTGACGTTTGGCCTGAGCACCTTTGAATTTAGGGGATAGTCGCTTATGAACATCGATATCGTCCTTTTTGCAGGCCGCATCGTCCTGGTCGCCCTGCTCTATATCTTCCTGTTCGCCGTCATGAAGACCGGCGTGGGACTTGTGCGCGGGCAGCGCCGCGACTCGGCTATCTGGACGATTGATGTGGACAAGGGTCCGCGCGGTATCCGCGGCATCCACGTAGACATGCTCGGCCCCGTCATCGTCGGTCGCTCGCCATCTTCGGACATCTGCATCAACGAACCGTTCGTCTCGGCCTCGCATGCGCGCTTTTCGCTGCAGGGCCCGGCGCTCATCATCGAGGACCTCAACTCGCTTAACGGCACGCTCGTCAACGGCCGCCAGCTTGTTGAGCCCGCAACGCTGCGCGAGGGCGACGAAGTCCAGATTGGCGATGTGGTCATGAAGGTGAACCGTCGATGATCGACGAGGAGAACAAGTCCGCAACTATGACCGAGGCACCGGCTGCCGCCACAGCTGCGCCGGCCCACGCCGCTCCGGCGGGCTCCGCACCCGTGGAACCCGAGGACACCGTGTTCTCCCTGCCTCTTTCGCATGTAACGCATGATATTTCGGATCTCGCCGATAACGAGGACGAAGAGGATGCCGTAGCGGCGCCCATCGGCGCACATGCTGCGGAACAGCCCACAGCGCCCGAAGCAACCTCGGCGCCAGCTCACTTTGCAGAGCCCGTCGCCGCAGCAATCAACGAGAGCGCTGCGGTGTTTGCGGCACCCGAGCCCGCCGCGCCGGCGTTTCCCATAGCTCCGGCATCCGAAGTTGCGCCCGTGTCTACGCCGGCGCCCGAAGCGGAGCCATCCCCCGAGGACGGCCCTGCACCCAAGGCCCCGCAGCCTGCGCCCGCAAGCGAGTCCGATGCCGTGGCCGAGCCCGCCGCCCAGTCGCAAAGCATGCCCGCGCCGTCGCACTTTGCGACGCCCGAGCCTATAGACGTCAGCCCGCAAGACGACGAGTCGACCGCCCGCGTGTCCGAGGAGCCCGGCTCCCCGGACACCGGCGATTCCGAATCAAACGCCGAGACCGACACCGTCTCTCCCGGTGACACAGCCGAGATCGACGTTGCCGCCGTTGAGGCCAAGCTCAAAGACCCCGGCTCGACCATGAGCTTTGAGCCCCTGACCGAAGAGCGCATCGAGACCGACTCGACCTATGATGCCGGCACCACCACGCAACTCATGTGGGGCGCCCGCTCCGACGTTGGCTGCGTACGCCCGCACAATGAGGATTCCTACCTGGTGCAGTCGCCGCTCTTTTGCGTATGCGACGGCATGGGCGGTCACGCCGCCGGCGAGGTAGCCTCTTCTATCGCTGTCGAGACTATAGCCAAGACGGCCCCACAGTCCGCCGACGCAGCACGCCTGGCCGCAGCCGTCGAGGCAGCCAACGCCGCCGTAATCGAGGCGGCCCTGAACGGCCTGGGCAAGCCCGGCATGGGCTGCACAGCCACTTGCGCCTATATCGAAAACGACACGCTCGCCATCGCCCACGTGGGTGACTCTCGCGCCTACCTGCTCCACGAGGGCACGCTCATCCGCGTGACCCGCGACCACTCCTACGTGGAGGAGCTCGTGGACGCCGGCGAGATTACGGCAGACGAGGCTCGCGTCCACCCCAACCGTTCGGTCATCACCCGCGCGCTGGGCTCGGACCCCGCCATGTATGCCGACCACTTCACTCTGCATATCGAGGAAGGCGACCGCCTGATCCTGTGCTCCGACGGCCTTTCGAGCATGATTCCCGATAGCGATATCGAGAACATCGCCACGCAGTCCTCAACCGCGCAAATCTGCGTCGATAACCTAGTGGACGCAGCGCTTGCCGCCGGCGGCCACGACAACGTGACCGTAGTAGTCGTTGACCTGGTTGACGATGGCGTTATGCGCGAGGCGCAACGCGTGCGTCGCCGCAACATTACTATCGCCGCCATCCTGGCCCTCGTCTTTGTGCTGGCAGCTGGCATCTGGGCCTACACGGGTGTCACCGGCTCGTACTACCTGGGTACCTACCAGGGCAATGTCGCCGTCTGGCGCGGCCTGCCCGGCAAGCCGCTTGGACTCAAGCTCCACTGGCTCGAAAGCGAAACCAGCATCAAGCTATCCGACCTGCCCGAAGACACGCAAAACCGCCTCAAGGCGGGTATTCCGCAAACAAGTGTCGACGATGCGCAGGACACGATATCCAAGTACCGCCACCAGATCGACGAGGAGCAGACCCGCCAGGTGATCGACGCGCAAACGATTCGCGACAACACCAATCAGGGATCGACCTCCGAATCAGATTCCGAGAAAACCGCCGAACAGTCCGCCGAGGCCGAAGCCTCCGATAAGAACTAGAAAGGGAGTGCCGCTTATGAGTCGCCGCAACACCGAGCTGCTCTTGCTCATCGCCTCGGCGTTCCCCGTCATCCTGCTGTATGCGATGTACGTCCTCACCGCGGGCGCTGCCATCTCCTTTGAGACGCTCGCCGTACCGATCGGCCTCTTTGCCGCCTTTGCCGCGGCCCACATTGCCGTGCGCATCTTGGCGCCCGGTGCCGACCCCGCTATCCTGCCCATTGTCTTTGTGCTTTCGGGCATCGGCATCACGTTCGTGACGCGTCTCGCCCCCGCTCTCGCCATCTCACAGCTCATCATCCTGTTTGTCTCGGTGGCCCTGATGGTGGGAACGCTCGCGTTGGTTAAGAACCTCGACGTGGTCATGCGCTACAAGTACACCTTTGGCATTATCGGCATCATTCTGCTGATGCTGCCTATCTTTATCGGCACCACGATCTCGGGCTCCAAGCTGTGGATTCGCATCGCAGGCTTTACCATCCAGCCCGGCGAGTTCGCCAAGGTCTTTATCGTGCTGTTCCTGGCCGGGTACCTGGCCGAGAACCGCGAGCTGCTCTCCATCTCCAACCGCAAGATCCTGGGCTTTAAGATCCCTCGCCTGCGACTGCTGCTGCCGCTGTTTGCCGTGTGGGGTGTGTGCCTGCTCGTCGTCGTCTTCGAACGCGACCTGGGTTCGGCCGTGCTGTTCTACACCATCTTCTTGCTGATGCTCTACGTTGCCACGGGACGATTCTCGTATGTCGTTATCGGCCTTGCGCTCTTAGCCGTTGGAGCCGTGGGCGCTTACAAGTTCCTGTCTCACGTTCAGGTGCGTTTCCAGGTTTGGGTCGATCCGTTTAAGGACGCCCAGGGCCAGGGCTACCAGATCGTCCAGTCGCTCTTCTCGCTTGCCGATGGCGGTCTGGTCGGCGTTGGCATCGGCAACGGCATGGCCAACAACATCCCTGTCGTCGAGTCCGACTTTATCTTCTCGGCCATCGGCGAGGAGATGGGCCTTTTGGGCGGCGGCGCCGTGCTCATCCTGTTTATGCTCTTTGCCGTGCGTGGCCTCACCACGGCCGCCCGCGCTAAATCCGACCTCGCCGCCTTTAGTGCCACGGGCCTTACGGCCGCCATCAGCTTCCAGGCCTTTTTGATCGTTGGCGGCGTAACCCGCCTGATCCCGCTGACCGGCGTCACCCTGCCCTTTATGAGTCAGGGCGGCTCCTCGCTGCTGGCGAGCTTTATCATCGTCGCGCTCCTGCTGCGCGCCGGTGACGAGGCGACCGGACGCGAGGCCGAGCTCACCGGCACCGGCACCATGACCGCCATCACCGATGATCAGGTCGCATCTGCCGCCGCCCCGACGGGCACGCGCTTTGCCGCCTCGTCTTCCTACGGCAGCGGCAGCCATTCCGTCGGCTCGCGCATGCGCCGTCGCCTGCTCGACACGCCTGAATCCGGTGTGCTCGGCCGCGTTGCGCTCGCCAACCGTCTAACCCGTGCGGTGCTCGCCTTTACGGCGCTGTTCGCCATCCTTATCGGCAACCTCACCTATGTCCAGGTCATTAAGGCCAAGGACTATCAGGACATGCCGACCAACAACCACACCATCGCCCGCTCCAAGTACATCCAGCGCGGCTCCATCATCACGTCCGACGGCGTGACGCTGGCCGAGTCGCTGCAGCAGGAGGACGGCACCTACGTACGCTCCTACCCCAACGGTAACCTGGCAGCGCACGTGGTTGGCTACGTGAGCCAGCAGTATGGCACCACTGCCATCGAGAGCGTCATGAACGACACGCTCACCGGCTCTAAGGATTACTCCAGCTGGAACAACGCCATCGCGTCGCTCGCGGGCCAGACCCAGCCGGGCAACACCGCCAAGCTCACCATTGACTCGCGTATCCAGACGGCGGCCGAGCAGGCGCTCAAGGGCTTTAAGGGCGCTGTAGTGGTCATCGACCCGCGTACCGGCGCGGTGCTCGCATGTGCCAGCTCGCCCACCTACGACAACACCAACATCGACGCCCTGCTGCAGGCGGGCGGCGGCGAGGACGGCTCTATGTACAATCGCGCCATGGACGCGCTGTACACGCCGGGCTCCACGTTTAAGGTCGTTACGCTTTCCGCGGCACTCGAGACCGGTACCGCCAGCCTTACCAGCACCTACCAGGCGCCCGGCTCCATGGACATCGGCAACGCACCGGTCACCAACTATGCCAACGAGAGCTACGGCACCATCAGCCTGCAGCAGGCCTTTGCCGTGTCCTCCAACGTCGTCTTTGGCCAGGTGGCGACCGAAGTTGGCGCAAACACGCTCGTGCAGTTTGCCAATGCCTTTGGCTACGGCCAAAAGCTCGGCCAGGACCTGACCTCCGCGGCCTCCATCATGGCCGACCCGTCGCTCATGACCGAGTGGGAGACCGCCTGGGCCGGCGCCGGCCAGCCTGTCGGCATGGACCACACACCCGGCCCGCAGACCACCGTCATGCAAAACGCCGTGATTGCCGCCGCCATCGCTAACAGCGGCGTGGTCATGGACCCATACTTTGTAGCCCAGGTACTCGCCCCGGACGGAACCGTGGTCAAGACCACACAGTCCCGCTCGCTGGGTCAGGCCGTCAGCTCCGCCACGGCCGACCAGGTCAAGCAAGCCATGCTTGCCGTCGTCCAGTCCGGCACCGGCACCGATGCCCAGATCCCCGGCGTCAAGGTCGCCGGAAAGACCGGCTCGGCCGAGACCGGCGGCACCAACGTCAACTCGATGTTCGTTGGCTTTGCACCTTACGATTCACCCACGGTCGCTATCTCGGTGGCCTTGGAGGATTACGACAAGCATGACGTCAAGGCCGCCAAGATCGCCGGCATCGTCCTGACCGCGGCGCTTGCCGCACAGGGAGCGTGATGCCCATGATCGAATCGGACACCCGAGGCGCGCCGCGGCCGAAGAGTTAGCGGCAACGCGCCACACGGCCCCAGCGGCCACATCGTAGGTACTACACACATCGTTGAGCGAATAGTTATGTTAGGAGCAGGAATGGAACAGAGGGTCCTCGGGGGAAGATACCTCCTCAAGGATAAGGTGGGGACAGGCGGCATGGCAACCGTCTACCGTGCACAGGACCAGGTCCTCGACCGCACGGTTGCCGTCAAGATCATGCTGCCGCAGTATGCTGGCGACGCAACCTTCGCCGCACGCTTTAAGCAGGAGGCCCAGGCAGCAGCCGGTCTCTCCTCCCCCTATATCGTGGGCGTCTACGATTGGGGCAAGGACGGCGACACCTATTACATCGTCATGGAGTACCTGCGCGGCACCGACCTTAAGAGCGGCATCAAGAGCCACGGCGCCCTCGACCCCAAGAAGGTCGCCCAGATCGGCTCGCAGATCAGCTCCGCGCTTTCGGTCGCTCACAAGCATGAGATCATCCACCGCGACATTAAGCCGCAGAACATCATGGTGCTGCCCGACGGCAACATCAAGGTGATGGACTTTGGCATCGCGCGCGCCAAGAACAGCCACCTCACGCAAGACAACAACGTGCTGGGAACCGCCCACTACGTCAGCCCCGAGCAGACCCGTGGTCAGGACCTCGGCCCCACCTCGGATATCTACTCGCTGGGCGTCGTGATGTATGAGTGCGCCACCGGCCGCGTTCCCTTTGACGGCGACGACGCTATCTCGGTCGCACTCAAGCAGGTCAACGAGCTGCCTATTCCACCGAGCCAGATCAACTCCGGTGTCGACGCCGACCTTGAGCGCATCATCCTCAAGTGCATGGAGAAGGACCCGGCAAACCGCTTCCAGACCGCCGACGAGCTTCGTCAGGTGCTCAACAGCTACCTGTCGGGCCGTGCCGTCAACATCTCGGAGCCCACGCGCATCATCGGTGCCCCCGGTGAGTTGGGGGCCACCAAGACTCGCGAGCTTTCCGATCAGACGCGCGCCATGGTGCGTCCCGTCTCGGGCGTGAGCGGCCAGAATACCGCCCGTAGCTCGGTTTCGGGCTCCACCGGCTCCTACGAGGTCGAAAAGCCCAAATCCAACAAGAACAAGATCATCGCCGCCGTGGTGGCAGCCGTTGCCGTCATCGGCATCGTGGTGGCCTTTGCCACAGGACTCTTTAGCAGCGAGCAGGTCACCGTTCCCGATGTACTGGGCAAGGACCAGCAGACTGCCGTCGAGCTGATCAAGGAAGCCGGCCTCGAGGTCGGCACCATCGACCAAAGCTACAACGACGATGTCGACGAGGGCAAGGTCGCCGAGCAGACGCCCAACGGCAACACCAAGAAGGCCAAGGGCACCAAGGTGAACCTGGTAATCTCCAAGGGCCCCAAGCCCTCCGAGAAGGTTGAGGTTCCCCGGCTTGTCGGCCTGACCAAGGACCAGGCAGAAGCCGCGCTGGCAAGCGTTGGCCTGAAGGGCAACGCCTCCGAGGAGGCCAACGAGGCCGATGAGGGCCAGGTCTTTGAGCAGGGCACCGAAGCCGGTAAGGAAGTCGCGAAGGGCACGACCATCTCGTACAAGGTCTCGAGCGGCCCGGATACCACGTCCGTCCCCGACCTGACCGACATGACCGAGGCCCAGGCGCGCAACGCCCTCGATATGGCAGGCTTTGGCGTCGACGTGAGCTACCAGGAGAACGACTCGGTTACCGAGGGCACCGTGATCAGCTGGAACCCCAGCGGCAAGCAGAAGCCCGGCTCCACGATTACCGTCGTCATTGCCAAGAAGTCCGGCAAGGCCGCCGTCCCGGGCAACCTGTACGGCAAGAGCATTTCCGCCGCCGTTACCGCGCTCAACAACGCCGGTTTCTATAACATTGGCTTCTGCGACCAGAACGGCAATCCCGTAAGCGGTAACGAGGATGCCACCGTTACGGGCGTCTCCCCCACTGGCAAGCAGTCCACCGACAGCACGATTACGCTGACGGTCGCACTTTCTGGTTCGGGTTCGGGTTCGGGCTCTGGCTCGGGCACGGGCGACGATTCCGGTACGACCAACTAGTCGCCACCCCACCACTCATCACGGCTTTCGCCGCAAACATATTCGCTCACAGGCGCCCGCTTGCTCCCCCAGCAAGTGGGCGCTTCGTTTTTGACATTGCATGAACCAGAAGAGCCCGGCACCGTGGCGGTGTACCGGGCTCGATATTCCTCTGGTGCCCCCGGGCGGATTCGAAAACTCCCCCCGCGGGGAAATTGGTGACGCGGGTGCCGACGGCCCGAATCCGGCCTTTAGACCAGAAGAGCCCGGCACCGTGGTGGTACCGGGCTCGATATTCCTCTGGTGCCCCCGGGCGGATTCGAACCGTCGACACCCGCTTTAGGAGAGCGGTGCTCTATCCCCTGAGCTACGGAGGCATGTTGTACTAGTGTAGCAGATTTACTGCATCGCAATACCTCGTATGACCAGACTTCGAAGTTGCGGTGGAATAGTTCCTGTCCAAAGCATCTAGAGCCGTATTTAGGAACTATTTCACCGCAACTTATGAGGAGCTAGTTGCCTTTATGAAAGAGGCTCTTGATGACACCGGGGATGCTCTTGGCGCCCTTGGCCGTCACATCGATAAAGTCAGGCGAACGCACGAGCTTGTCCTCGTCGACGTACTTGCGAACCGCACGCAACGTCTCTTTGTCATCGCGCGTCGAAAACGTAAAGTGGCCGGTATCCTTGGTAAAGATGGCAAAACGCGAGATCTTCTTGGTGCCGCGCAAAACCTCGGCGGCAATATAGTCGACCTCGTCCCACGGGATTTGAATATAATCCTCGGGATTGCGCTCGTTATAGTACTCAAACGCCTTATTGCCCACCATAACATTACCGTGGCTGGTAAGCCCCATCAGGCAGGTTGCCGGTGTTGCCAGATCGACCGTGCTGTTCTGAGATTGCGCCATGCGCGCCTCACCCTCCAAATAAAACAATCGGACCGCATCCAGTGTACCCACCGGGTGCGGTCCGTTTCAATGGCTCAATAGCCCTTGCCTAGCAACTCTCGGTCTTAAGCCGAAGCGTGCTTACATGAAGCCGCAGACGCGACCGATGATGCCGACGGCGAAGAGAGCCAGGATGATGACGATCGGGCTGACCTTCTTCTTAAGCAGCTTGCAGACGAACAGCGTCAGGCACACGGCAGCAAGACCGGGGATGAGCTGATCGAGGTTAGCCTGAAGCGTGGTGACCTTAACCTGATCAAGGGCGGTAGCACCGACGGAGTTGTACATCGTCAGCGCTTCCTTGATGCCCTCGGAACCGGAAGGCAGGTTGGCCCAGTCAATGAAGGCGCCAGCAGACTGCGTGACCTTGGAGACGACCGGGGTGAAGGAGATGGACACCCAGCGTTCGACCAGGGCACCGATGATGAACATACCCAGGATGGAAGCACCCTCGGTGACCTTGCCCATCAGACCGCCGGAGAGGTCCTTGGCGATGGAGGAGCCGACCTTGTAGCCAAACTCCTGCGTATACCACAGGAAGGCGTAACGGATGATGTTCCACGCGAAGAAGAACAGCAGCGGACCGGCGATGCTACCGGACAGGGCCAGGGATGCGCCCAGAGCGCCCAGGATCGGGCGAAGGGTGAACCAGAAGGCGGGGTCGCCGACGCCGGCGAGCGGGCCCATCATACCGACCTTGACGCCCTGAATGGCGACGTCGTCGATCGGGGCACCGTTGGCGCGCTCCTCCTCGAGAGCGAGGGTAACGCCAATGACGGGGGCGGAAACATAGGGGTGGGTGTTATAGAACTCCAGGTGGCGCTTAAGAGCGGCAATCTGGTCATCCTTGTTGGTGTAGAGCTTCTTGATCGCAGGGATCATTGCGAAGCACCAGCCGCCGTTCTGCATACGCTCGTAGTTCCACGAGCCCTGAAGGAACTGATGACGGAAGCAAACCTTCTTGCGGTCAGCCTTGGTGAGCTGAATCTTGTTCTCTGCCATATGTATCACTCCCCTCCTACTCGTAATCGTTCAGAATGTCGCCGAGCGGGTCGCCGGAGCCACCGCCCATGCCGCCACCCTGCTTGGCCAGATCCTTGAGGCCAAGGTAGATGAGGGCAAGGGAGATGCCGATGAGACCAAGGGCGATCAGCGTGAGCTGAGGGATGGCAGCAAGGACAAAGCCGAGGATGAAGAACGGCCAGGTCTCCTTGGTGGCCATCATGTTGATGACCATGGCGTAACCGACGGAAGCGACCATGCCGCCGCCGACAGCCATGCCGCCGGACAGCCAGTCGGGCATAGCGTTAAGCGCGTTGGTAACAGCCTCGGCCGGGATGATGCACAGAAGTACTGCCGGGATGGCGATACGAAGGCCCTGCATGAGGATGGCAGCGTACTGCCAGCGCTCGATGCCGGCGAAGTCGCCCTTCTCGGCGCAACCGTCCATGGCGTGAGCGATAGCGGTAGCCAGGGTACGGCAGATCATGGTCAGGAACAGACCAGCGACCGACAGCGGGATGGCGACGGCGATGGCGGCGGTAACGGCCTTCGAGGGATCGGTAGCGCCGCCGTTGAGGGCGAGCGCCATGATGATCGAAGAAGCGACCGAAGCCAGAGCGGCGTCAGGCGCGACGGCGGCGCCGATGTTAGCCCAGCCAAGAGCCATCATCTGGAGCGAACCGCCCAGGAGGATGCCCTCCTGAAGGTGACCGGTTACGAGACCGATAAGCGTGCATGCCACGAGCGGCTGATGGAACTGGAACTCATCCAGGATGCCTTCCATACCGGCAAACAACGCGACAATCGCAACAAGCAGAATAGTGATTGCAGACATGTATCGGACCCTCCTTTACTATGCTTGAACGGCCAGTTCGGCCTTAGCTTTCTTCAACATGGCGTCGAGATCCTCGGAGGAATCCGAAGGAACCTTGCGGACCTCGAACTTGACGCCCTTGGCCTTGAGGGCCTCGAGAGTCTTAACGTCGTCATCGCCCATAGCGACGGCGTTGGTGACGACGACCTTACCCTTGGAGTGAGCCATGGAACCGATGTTGACTTCCTTGATGTCGACGCCGGCCTCGATGGCCCTGAGCAGATCCTGCGGGTTCTCGAAGAGCAGCATGGCCTTGGTGTCACCAAAGCGCGTGTCCTTGACGACCTCGGCCATCTTCTTGATGGGCACGACGTTGGCATGGACTCCCGGAGGGGCAGCCTGCTCGATCATGGTCTTGCGGAGCTCGTCGTGAGCAACGCCGTCGGAAACCACGATGATGCGGTTGGGGTTGATCTGCTTGGTCCACGTGGTGGCCACCTGACCATGAAGCAGACGGGTGTCGATACGGACGTGGGCGATCTTGATGTGCCCGTCGCCGATGACCGTTCCCGGAGGGATGGCGCCTGCAGGAGCAGCGGCGGCCGCAGCCGGCTTCTTCTCCTCGGGCTCCAGAGACTCGGGCTTGACGCGCACGCCAGCCTTAGCCTCAGTCACGAGATGTTTTGCGATCGCATGTGCAGTGTTCTTTGCGTCAAAGCGCTGCGAATATGCCTCGATGAGCATAGGCAGGTTGACACCGGTGACGATAGCCCAGGAATCGTGGCCCTCGATGAGCCCGCTGATCTGGTTGAACGGCGTACCGCCCCACAGATCAACGAGGAAGAGCACCTGCTCCTGGTCCTCGAAGGAAGCGACTGCTTCCTCGACCTTGGCACGGAAGTCGTCGGGGCCCATGCTCGGCTCGAGCGAGACCACGGCTACAGACGGCTGATCGCCAAAGACCATCGAGCCCGTCTGCTTGATTCCAGCCGCCAAGTCACCATGGCTAGCAAGAACAATACTTACCATCACATAACCTCCTTTTTGTCTACGTATTTCCTACACGACATGAACGAAGTATACCTGTTTGGATTGTGGAATTATAGCTGAATCCGCAAAAGGTTGGATTATTTGTTTAAACGTCTAGGTTTGTTACAAGTTGATTACGTTGCTATTTTTCGACTCATTTCCCACTAAAGCGTCGCTCATCAAGTCATGTATTTTACAGATACAAGCATGCTGTTCATTGATACCGATTTTAAGCAAGTGCGAATGCGCTTGTACTGCCGCTATTTTGTTTAAACAGATATGACTTGACTTTTTTCGTGGCTTATGTTCTAGCGCAAGTAGTCATCGGGGACGTTCTTAAACGACTAGTCGTTGGGGACGTTCTTAAATGACTAGTCAAACAAGAACGTCCCCAACGACTAGGGGCTAGACGATGTGGAGAGGGTTGGCGGCGTCGACGGCATCGGGGGTGTCGGAGAGGCCGTCGGGGGCAGCGTCTGCCGGGTCCTCGTCGGGGGTCTCGATCTGCTTGATCATGACCTCCTGGCCCTGCAGCAGGTATGTCTCGCCGCTGCCGCAATAAGGGCAGGTCTTGCCGTGCTCGACCGTCGCGTAGTCGCGGCCGCACGCCTCGCAATGCGTCACGGCCTCGACAGGCTCCACAATAAGCTCCGCACCCTCGGTGATGGACTTTTTATCTGCCGCCCAGCGCCAAGCGTCGAGCAGCAAGTCGGGAACGACGCCCGAGACCTCGCCCAACAGCAACGTCACGCTCGAAACGCGACGCACGCCATTGGCGCGCGCCACGTTCTCAACATCGCGAATGATGTGATACACGATTCCGAGCTCGTGCACTTTTATATTCCTTCCGCCGTTCCCGTTATGACTACTTACTTGCGACCGAATTTGATCTTGATGGCACGCTTGAGCGCGTACTTGCCCAGGCTGGGGAGCTTTTGCTCGTATTTGACCATCGTTGAGCACTCGGGGCGGTCGCGATCCAGATGGATGGCGTCAAACGCGCACTTGGTGGTGCACAGGCCGCAGCCGATGCACTTGTTGGGGTCGACGATCGAGGCACCGCAGCCCAGGCAGCGGGCGGTCTCGGCGCGCACCTGCTCTTCGGTAAAGGTCTCGACGTACTCGCTAAACGGCGCGGCCTTCTCGCGCTCGCGGTCCACGTGGGCAACCTCGCGGCTCGCGTTGTCGTAGCTCTCGATCACGACATCGTCGCGGTCGAGCGCGGTGTAGCGGCGCTGGTTGCGGCCGATGGTGAGCGTGGACCCCGGCTGCACAAAGCGATGGATGGACACGGCGGCCTCGTGGCCGGCGGCGATGGCATCGATGGCAAAACTCGGACCGGTGTAGACGTCGCCGCCCACAAAGATGTCTGGCTCGGCGGTCTGGTAGGTCTGAGGATCGGCAAGGGCACCCTGACCGCGGCCAAGCTCCACCTTGGAGCCAGCCAGCAGGTCGCCCCACACAATGGACTGGCCAATCGACATGACGACACGGTCGGCATCGACACGACGCAGATCGTTCTCGTCGTACTCGGGCGCAAAACGGCCCTCGTCATCGTAGACGCGCGTGCAGCGCTTAAAGGTAATGCCGCACACACGGCCGGCCTCGTCCAGATGGACCTCCTTGGGGCCCCAACCGCAGCTGATGTGCGCACCGTCCTCGATGGCCTCGCGACGCTCCTCCTCGCTGGCAGGCATCTGGGCCTCGCTCTCCAGGCAGAACATCTCAACGTGCTCAGAGCCCAGACGGCAGGCGTTGCGGGCCACGTCGATGGCCACGTTGCCGCCGCCCACCACGATGGTGCGACCGGGCAGCGCGTCAATCTTGCCGCTGTTAACCTCGCGAAGGAAGTCGACGGCCACGGTCGCGTCCTCGGCATCCTCGCCCGGAATGCCGGCAAGGCGGCCGCCCTGGCAGCCAATGGCAACGTAGAAGGCCTTAAAGCCCTGCGCGCGCAGCTCGTCGAGCGTCACGTCGCGACCGACTTCCACGCCATAGCGGAACTCGGCACCCATCAGGCGAATAACCTCGACCTCGGCCTCGATAACATCCTTCTGCAGCTTAAAGCTGGGAATGCCGTAGGTGAGCATGCCGCCCGGGCGCTCGTTTTTCTCGAACACGACGGGCTTGTAGCCCTTCTCGGCCAGGTAGAAAGCGCAGGACAGGCCAGCCGGACCGGCACCGATGATGGCGACCTTCTGGTCGAAGCCGCCGGCACGCGTCGGGGTCACCACAGGTGGGACATAGCGGGTCGCGGCATCCAGATCGCGCTGGGCGATAAACTTCTTGACTTCGTCGATAGCCACGGCGGCGTCCACACGGCCGCGGGTGCAGGCATCCTCACAGCGGCGGTTGCACACACGGCCGCAGATAGCGGGCAGCGGGTTCTCGCGCTTAATGAGTGCTAGGGCCTCGTCATAGCGACCCTGAGCCGCGAGCTTCAGATAGCCCTGAACGGCGACATGCGCGGGGCAGGCCGTCTTGCAGGGAGCGGTGCCGGACTCATGCGTCTCGATGCGGTTGTCGTTGCGGTAGTTGGGCGACCACTTGGTGTGGTCCCACTTGGTGGCATCGGGCAGCTCCTGGCGCGGATACTCGGGTACCTGTCCGCCGGCCTTTTTGCTGCAGAGCTTCTGACCGAGCTTGGCGGCACCAGCCGGGCACACCTCAACGCAGCGACCGCAGGCCACGCACTTGTCCTTCTCGACCTTGGCGACATAGGCCGAGCGCGACAGGTTGGGCGTGTTGAACAGCTGCGAGGTGCGCAGGGCGTAGCACACGTTAACGTTGCAGTTGCAGATGGCGAAGATCTTGTTCTCGCCGTCAATGTTGGTGATCTGGTGCACAAAGCCGTTGTCCTCGGCCTGGCGCAAGATGTCGTAAACCTCGTCGCGCGTCACATAGTGGCCACGATCGGTCTCGACCACGTAGTCGGCCATATCGCCCACGGCGATGCACCAATCGGCCGGGTCGTCGGCGCAGCCCTCACCCATCACGCGACGGCTCGCGCGGCAGCTGCAGGTGCTGGCGGCATACTTACCCTCGTATTTGTCGAGCCAATGCTCGATATGCTCAATAGGCACCGAGGTGCTTGCGGCGTCGATGGCCTTCTCGACCGGAATGACGTGCATGCCGATACCGGCGCCTCCGGGCGGCACCATCGGTGTAGCCTTGGACAGCGGCCCCTTGGACGCCTGCTCAAAGAACTTGGCATAGACCGGATGCTCCTCGAGCTGGCTCACGCGCATATTGAGGAACTCGGCGGAACCCGGCACCAGCATGGGCAGCACCCACTGCTTGGCGCGCTCGGGGTTTTCCCAGTTGTACTCGAGCAGACCCGTGTAGCTCATGTCGTCGAGCATCTTCTCGATCTGGGCCTCGGGCATACCGGTGAGCTTGACCATCTCGGGCAGCGTATAGGGACGGCGCATCTTCATCTTGCAGAGCACTTCGGCCTGCTCGTCGGTTGCGGCCTCGGCAAACGACCAGTACTCGTAGCCCAGCAGCTCGTCGCGATGCAGCAGACGGTTGGTGCAGTGCTCGCACAGCTTGACGATTGCCTCGCGCGGATGCTCCGGCAGCGGCGGCACAAACTCCGCGCCGATATCGGGCTCGGTGTAACTAATCCCCGGTCCGTTGAGAATCATGGTTGTCCCTTCTCTTGCCGCAGCCCGACGAGACCGCGGCACCCCTCTTTTTTTGCAGGCCGGGCATGCCCCCATGCCGTTCACCCGCCATTGTTGACATTGTGTCAAAAATAGTATTGACGAACCGTCAACAATATTCAAGACTGTTAGGCGAACGGTCAGGCAAAAGAGGATGAAAGGCGGCAAAACATGGGCGACACGTACGCAGACATCCCTGTGGCCGACGCCACTCTTGCGTCCGATAGCGCGGCAAAGCGCCTGACGGGCGACGAACGCCGTCGCGAGATCCTCGATGCCGTGCGCACCGTAAGCTCTGAACTGGGCGTGTCGCATCTATCCGTCTCGGCCGTGACCAAGCGAGCCGGCTGCACGCGCTCACTGTTCTACCACTACTTCGCCGATATGGACGCCGCCGTCACCGCTGTTATGGACGAGGCGATCGGCGGCTTTATCTCCGAGCTCGAGCAGTGGAACGCCGGCCGCACCGTCGGCGATATCGAGGGCGCACTCGACACCGTCGCCCCGCTCTTTAAGCGTCTGGTCGCCAGCGGCCACGAACTGCCGAGTACGCTCACCTCAAGCAGTGGCGCGCTCTACGGCGGCTTTTTGCACAACGTGGTCCAGCGTGTGGCGCAGTATATCTGCGACACCACCGTGGTGGATTTTGTCGCCCATCATGAGCTACGCATCGACCATGTCTACGAGACGTTCTACACCCTCATCATGGGTCTTTTGATGTATATCCGCACGCACCCCGATGTGCCCGACGAGACGGTCAAGGAAATCATCGCCTCGACACTCCACATCGAGGGCTATACCGCCAAGTATCCGGAGCGCAAGCCCCAGAACTGACGACATTTGGCCAAACTGCCCGCGATCAGAAGAGGGGCCGCGGGCGTGTGAAAGGAGAGCAGCATGCTGTTCGATGTTTGGGGTAGCGATACCCTTATCCACTGGGCCGGCTGGGCCATGGTCTTTATCGGCCTGATCGTGCTCAACGAGGTCGGCCGCCGCACCAAGCTCGGCGCGGCCATCATCTTTGGCGTGGCTCCGCTGGCCATGACCATCTACTGCGTCGCCATCGCCGTCGGCGTCTCGCAGGGTGCCGAGTGGGCGCTCACCAACCCCACCCATGTGTACCAGAACAGCTGGTTCCACTACGCCAAGGTCTACGCGGCGTTGGCCGGTTGCTGGGGCTTCATCGCCATTAAGTATCAGTGGGGCAAGATCGGCAAGGCGCACTGGTTCCGCGCGTGGCCGTTTGTGATCGTCGCCATCAACATCATGATCGCCGTCGTGTCCGACTTCGAGAGCGCCTATCACTTCTTTGTCCTGGGCGAGTCCACCTGGGTCACCTCCGAAGGTGCTACGCAGTTGGCCGGCTGGAACAACGTGTTCAACGGCATCGCCGGTATCATCAACATCTTCTGCATGACCGGTTGGTGGAGCGTCTACGCCTCCGAGGACAAGACCGACATGCTGTGGCCCGACATGACCTGGGTCTACATCATCGCCTACGACATCTGGAACTTCTGCTACACCTACAACTGCCTGCCCACCCACTCCTGGTTCTGCGGCTTTGCGCTGCTGCTGGCGCCCACCGTCGCCGCCTTTATCTGGAACAAGGGCGGCTGGATCCAGAACCGCGCCTTTACGCTGGCCATTTGGTGCATGTTTGCCCAGGTGTTCCCGTACTTCCAGGAGGAGTCCATCTTTGTGACCCACTCCACGCTCGACCCCGGCGCCGCTACCGCGGTCTCGATCGCCGCACTGGTCGCCAACGTCGCCGCGATCATCTACATCGCCTACCGCGCCAAGAAGCTCGGCCGCAATCCCTACAAGCAGGATGTCTTTGAGGGCACCAGCGATTGGGAGAAGGCCACCGCTCGCCGTGCCAAGGTTGATTACGCGCACGCCGAGTAACATGTTGGCCGCTGTTGGCACTTGGGCATAGGCCCGCTCACCAGGCCTTTCAATCCAATGTCTCGCAGAGCCCCCGAAAAGCGTTTCGCTCGCTTTCCGGGGGCTTTTTGTCGTTGCGCCTCTATTCATCTATTCAAAAACACGCGCATATATAAAATCGGATTTCAAATCATGCGGCGGCTCTATGGAGCCCCGTTTTTGGGTACATTGTTGTCCCGATATTGAGCTTGGGGGATATATGAAAGATGAGACGATGGGCCAAGAGGATGCGGTCCAAGATGCAGAAGCGTGTGCCGAGGCCCTGGAGAGTCTAGACCAGATCGCGCTGGCCGAGATTACGTTTGACGATTCGAGCGTTAATGTGCAGGATGAGCCGGAAATCGAGGCGCAGCTCGATGATCAGGATGCAAAAGACGATGGCGCCGCGCCCACCGAAGACGAGGCAGGTCACGAAGACACCGAAAGCGAGGCCGGCAATCAGCCCGAATCCGACACGGGCGAGGAAACCGTCTTGCTCGACAGCTTGCCGGCCGAGGATTCGCTGACCCGCGAGCTTCCTGGCCTGGGTTCCGCACCAGCCGTGGACGAGACCATCGCCATGGGCGATATTCCCCTGCCGTCCGTTCCCTCGGCACGCGAGGCCGAGGTTCGTCATCGTAAGATGTCGCCCAAGCGCCGCAATCTGATGGTTGCCGGCGCTGTGGCCGTTGCGCTTGTCGCCGGCGGTGCAGGCTATGCTGTCTGGAACGGATATCAGCAAGAGCAGGCTGCCGCTGTCGCCGCCAATGCCCACACGATGATGTCGGTGCAGATTGGCGTACATGCCGCGGGGCTCGACTGTTCCGCCGGCTCCAAGATTCCCGTACAAGTGAGTGGCCAGGATTCTGACGGATCCTCCGTGAGCGAAACACTCTATGTTGACGAGCACGGCCGTGGCATCAAACTGCTACCCGGTGACTACACGCTCTCCATCGCTGCCTCCCCCATCGCGTCCGACGGCACCGTCTATACCGTGCCGACCACCAAGGCGCAGGTCACGATCAAGAGCGACGGACAGGACCTAAGCAGCCAGGCCGCCTTTAAGCTCAAGGTGCCTTCGGCCGACACGGTAACCGACGACCAGATCGATGCCGCCGCCAAATATGCCGAGGAGGGAGGCGCGAGCTCCGCCGCCACCGCCAAGGTGCTCCAGCAGGCGGCAACCGCGCGGCGCGACGCCGCCGTCAATGCCGTGAGCGCGCAAAAGGCACAGGCGGCCCGTGATGCCGACGCCCGTCACAAGGCAACCGACCTCTACCAGCTCGATATCCCCGTCGAGTGGTACGGCAAGGTCGAGACTTGGCAAAATGGCAGCACGCTATGCATCTATCTTGCCGGCGACAGCGATACGCCGATTGTGACGCTCGTCGCGGTGCGCGAGGGCGAGAGCTTTACGCCCGATGAGGGCGATACGGTTTTGGGTGCGGCCAATCTAGGCAACGGTTATACCGTCTACGCCAGCGGCCCCGTCTATCCGTACGTGGTGCCCCAGACCATCAACGGACGGACGCAGAATCCCGTGTCAACCTACCCCATGGATACGGCGATTGAGCTTGTCGAGCTCACGACCGGCAACCGCTACACCTATAGCCAGATCAAGAACGTACTGGTCGGCAAAGACGGCAACGCAGACGCCGCGACCAAACTCGAGACCGACTACCTCGCCCAGATTCTCCTGCCGAGCATCAAGGCCCAGGACTAGCGGACCATGACACCTGAGTCCTGGCCTCGCAAATCCATAGACGATTAGGAAAGGAGCCACTTCCATGCGGGCACAGCATGTACCACGCCGTGTTTGCATGGAATATCGGCCTGCTCATCCATGGTAACGATTACCGACTCGCCAAGATCAAACTGGGCCATCGCGGCATCGAGCGCGGCAATTTCGCGCTCGCGCGTTTTCTCGCTTGTCATATCCACACTTACCTGAATCAGGCCGTAAGCCTGCATGAGCAGTGCATCCCCAGCCACAAAGTCCACCTCATGGCTTTTATTCTTATCTTTAATCAGCAGGCGGCAAACCGAACCGGGCCGCACGGCGGGGGTCCTTCTTCTGAGCGCATTGAACACCGCGGTCTCGAGCCTCTGACCATGATCCAATGCCGATGCGGGGGAGAACGCTCCGAACATCGCAGGATCGACGGCGTAGACCTTAGACGCAGACCGCGTATTATTTGCAAGCGAACGCGTGAACTCCGGCACCGAAAACAGCAGGTAGGCGTCCTCGTAATACTCAAGTAAGTCGCTGAGCGTATTTCGACTGACGGATATCTGTCTGCTCTTGAACTCGTTGTACACTTTGTTCACTGACAGCTCTCGTCCCGAAGATGCCATGCACCGCGCCAGAAACAGCGAGGCCAAACGGGGGTTCTTGACGTCGTAACGTTCAACGACGTCCATGGCGACCGTTCGCGACGCATATTCCTGTAGCAGCTGAATCGCGTCTGCGGGCGTCTGCTCAAGTGTCGCGATGAATCCCCCTCGCTCGAGATATCCGACCAGATGGTGTCGGAGCAACGCTGCATCGCTCGAGGAGAAGGGTGCGTTCGACTCAGGAACGCTCCCCGTCTTATATCGGACGTATTCCGAAAAACTCAACGGAAAAAGCTCTCGCACAAGAGAACGGCCCCTGAACTCGCTCTTAAGTTCTGAAGACAGCATCTTAGAAGAAGATCCCGTCACGTAAACGGTCGCCTTCTCCGTATCGACCACGCGTCGCAGAAACGCACCCCATTCGGGTATTTCCTGGATCTCGTCAAAGAAAAGGTAGGCGCCCTCGCCTCGAGCAGCAGGATATAGTGCATAGAATGTATCGAGCACGTCCGCTAGTAGCGATGGCTCATACGGACGCAAGCGCTCATCCTCAAAATTGAAATATAGCATCCGGTCAAGCTCGACGCCTTGGCCCTGAAGCCGCCGTATCTCCTGATACAGGCGATACGTCTTTCCACAACGACGGGCGCCCACAATCACATATACGATGTTGTCGCGCTTTGGCTCCTGCGGGTTGCCCAGATCAAGGTCGCGCTCAAAGACCTGCGGAATCCCCTGTTGCTCAAAGTCCTTTATTTTTTGAGCCACCAAGTCGTTGAATGCCATAATTCTCCAATCTTGCTCTCCTGCTAATCAAGATTATAACGATTCTTGATTAGCAGGAGAGCAAGATTATGCGTATCTTGATTAATGGATAAGCAAGTTTTCTATTAGTGGCCCCTCCCGGAGGATATCGAGCGGCCGAGGGGGGCAGGCATGAACGCCTCTAGCCGAAAACAAAGTAGCTAAAAAAGCCCCGTCCCAAATGAGCTACTTAACGCCAGGGGTCGGCTTCGAAGAGGGGCTCGCGCTCGGGGCGACGATCGCTATAAGGATCGTAGCCGTCGTCATCCTCGTTCTCGGCACGGATGTAGGGGTCGCGCGGCTTGGGCACAGGCTTGGGTGCGGCCGGCGCGGCGTTGGCGACCGGCGCATTCGTCTTGTTCTTGTCTATCATCTGCATATCTCCTTGCCATGCAATCGTGTTCAACATTATCGATTGTCGCACGAAAAAGGGCGGCGGACCCAATCGGATCCGCCGCCCTTGGCGTTTTGCGATGAGGGGCGGTTTTAAAGCCGGCCCCAAAATCTACTCGGCATCGGGAACCTCGTAGGTGGCCGCCGGCGTGTTGTCGCACACGACGGTAAAGCCGCCGTCCTTGTCGGCATCGACCGTCACCTGATCGCCCTCGCGCACCGTACCGTCGATGATGGCGGCGGCGATGGCGTCCACGACCTCGCGCTGGACCAGGCGCTTGAGCGGACGGGCACCGAACACGGGGTCCAGGCCACCCACGGCGAGCATCTGCTTGGCCGCCGGGGTGATGGCAAGCGTCATGCGCTCCTTGGCCAGACGCGCGCGGACGTCGGCAAGCTGGATGTCGACGATCTTCTCGATCTGCGCCATGCCGAGCGGATGGAACACCACGATATCGTCGATACGGTTGAGGAACTCGGGGCGGAAGGTCTGAGCCATGGCGGCGTCGACCTGATGGCGCATCTCCTCCTCGTCCTTACCGGACAGATCGGCGATGGCCTTGGAGCCCACGTTAGACGTCATGATGATGATCGTGTTCTTGAAGGACACCTGGCGACCCTGGCCATCGGTCAGACGGCCGTCATCAAGCACCTGCAGCAGCACGTTAAAGACATCCGGATGAGCCTTCTCCATCTCGTCGAGCAAAATCACGGAGTACGGACGACGGCGCACGGCCTCGGTAAGCTGGCCGCCCTCGTCGTAACCCACGTATCCCGGAGGCGCACCGATCAGACGTTGGACGCTGAACTTCTCCATGTACTCGGACATGTCGATACGCACGAGCGCACGCTCGTCATCGAACAGGCACTCGGCAAGCGCCTTGGCGAGCTCGGTCTTGCCCACGCCGGTGGGGCCCAGGAAGAAGAAGCTGCCGATGGGCTTGTCCGGATCGGAGAGGCCCGCACGGCTGCGACGCACGGCCGCGGCGACAGCGGAGACCGCCTCGTCCTGGCCGATGACGCGCTTATGCAGCTCGCCCTCCAAGCCCTTCAGCTTGTCGAGCTCGCCCTGCATCATCTTGGAGACGGGCACGCCGGTCCAAGCGCTCACGACCTCAGCGATCTCATCGGAGGTCACCTGCTCGTTGAGGCCCTCGCCGTCCTGCTGCTTTTGCGCCTCGAGCGCAGCCTCGGAATCCTGAATCTGCTGCTGCAGGCCCGGAATCACGGAGTAGCGCAGCTCGGACGCACGGCCCAGGTCGCCGTTGCGCGTCGCACGTTCCTCTTCGCTCTTGGCCTCGTCAAGCTGTCCCTTGAGCTCCTGCACGTGGTCGATGGCGTTCTTCTGGTTGAGCCAGCCGGCCTTTTGCACGTTGAGCTTTTCTTGGACCTCGGCAATCTCTTGGCGCAGGGCCTCCAGACGCTCCTTGGAGGCGTCGTCGGTCTCCTTCATGAGCGCCTGCTCCTCGATCTGCAGCTGGGTGAGCTGACGCGTGGTGGCATCGATCTCGACCGGCATGCTGTCGAGCTCCATGCGCAGGCGGCTTGCCGCCTCATCAACCAGGTCGATGGCCTTATCGGGCAGGAAGCGGTCGGCGATGTAGCGATCGGAGAGGTCGGCGGCCGCCACGAGCGCGCTATCGGTGATATGCACGCCGTGGAAGATCTCGTACTTCTCCTTGAGGCCACGCAGGATCGAGATGGTGTCCTCGACGGTGGGCTCGGAGACCATCACGGTCTGGAAACGACGGGCGAGTGCCGCGTCCTTCTCGATGTACTTGCGATACTCGTCGAGCGTAGTCGCGCCGATTGCGTGCAAGTCGCCACGGGCAAGCGCCGGCTTCAGGATGTTGCCGGCGTCCATGGAGCCCTCGGTGGCACCCGCGCCCACGATGGTGTGGAGCTCATCGATGAACAGGATGACCTTGCCTTCGGACTTTTGGACTTCCTTGAGCACGGCCTTCAAGCGGTCCTCGAACTCGCCGCGGTACTTGGCGCCGGCGACCAGCGCGCTCATGTCGAGCTCGATGAGGTCGCGGTCGCGCAGGGTGCTCGGCACGTCGCCGGCCACGATACGCTGGGCGATGCCCTCGACGATGGCCGTCTTGCCGACGCCCGGCTCGCCGATGAGCACGGGGTTGTTCTTGGTGCGGCGGGACAGGACCTGGATGGTACGGCGAATCTCATCGGTACGGCCGATGACCGGGTCGAGCTTGCCGGCGCGGGCCAGGTCGCAGATGTTGCGACCGTACTGCTCCAGTGCCTCAAACTGGGTCTTGTCCTCGGCAGACGTCACACGGTCGTCGCCGCGCAGCTCCTCGTAGACTTGCTCGATGCGCTCCTTGGTCACGCCGGCGTCGCGCAGAACGCGGCCGGCCTCGCCCTTGTCCTCGGCAAGTGCCATCAGCAGATGCTCGGTCACCACAAAGCTGTCGCCCATCTTGGTGGCCTTTTTCTCGGCCTTCTCGATGACGCGAACGAGCTCGTTGGACAGGCCCATCTGCTGACCCTCGCCCGAAACCTTAGGCGCATGGTCGATGGCATCCTGCGTGGAGCGTGCGAGCTGGGCTGGGTCGGCGCCGATGCGCTCGATGATCACGGAGATGTTGCGCTCGCCGGCACCGAGCAGGGCGGACAGCAGGTGAATCGGCTCCACCGCGCCGGCCTGCGCGTCGGCAGCCGTGCTCATGGCGGTCTGCAGCGCCTCGCGCGACGTCATTGCTAGCTTATCGATTCTCATGGAATCACCTCTCTTGGGGCGGCCGCCCTACGGGGCGGCTTCACGTTGTTCGAGAAGTATTGTTGCCAGCTTTGTACGATCTTATACACAAATCTAAGTCTCTATATATAAGATTTTCTGAGTGATTGATGGATAGGGTACTGAGATGTCAGCCCGTCGCTGCCCAGGCGCACTACCATCTCGATCTATAACATCTAGCAGCCATTTTTGATCCTAGATGTTACAGATCGAGATGAAATGACCAGCGGCAACCGTTTGTCTCAATCTGTAACATCTACTCGGCAAATTAGGGTCTAACTGTTACAGATCGAGACAAGCCACGAAGGCTCATCTGATAATCTAAATCTGTAACAGCAGGCTTACTTCCAACAGCCCAGATGTTACAGATCGAGACAAACGGGACCACCACAAAGGTGCCTGTCCCCTTTGTGGTGGTCCCAGTCTATTTTTAGCGTCCCACAAGATCCAACGAGAACACAGCGACGAAATCGAGAGCCACCGATAGCCCGTTCGCGCAGATATAGATGGAGATTCAAGACAAGGGTGCCGGCTTAAACGGCTTGGTTATCGTACGCCACAATACTCTCGTCATCGTCCCTGTCGTTTTTATAGTGCTTATAGTGAAAATAGCGGGGTTAGTGAGAATAGTATTGCGCAAAACTCGTGAACTCAATTTTTGACCCCTCGCCCAGAATGAGGGGAGGCAAATATTCCTATTAGAGATCGAATCGAAGCCCAATAGGGCCTTTTAGCCCCCCCCCATTTCGAACGATCGCTTTCTTTTGAATATTATCGTAAGCTTGTATCATTTATCTTAATGATTGCATATTGCATGAGAGGTGCCCACCGTGAAACGCTCCACCTATATCGGCCTGCTCGTCTTAGCGTTTGCAATTACCGCAGTCGGCGTAGGCATTATCTATCTCGCATTTCTCCCTGCCTCGGCGACGCAGGCGGCGGTTGAAACCATAAGCTATCCCATCGAAATCCTCACCGATATCGTCAAACCCGATTCAATCACCGTCGATTTCGACGGTACGCCCGCAGCGCTTGGGGTCAGCAACTATCCCCGAATCGAACTTGGAGCCACGCGCTATACCCAAGATGAGCAGCTTATCGGCAAGGCAACCAGTTTACTCAAAGGCAAGACGTTTAATCGATGGTACGGCGCCGCAATATATCGAGCCAAGAAAGGCCAAATGAATGGCGGGTATTATTCGACCCTTGAACTCGACGCGGCAAACGGGAGCAGACTGTGCAACGTCTCATACGACCCCGGCTACGTGGACAACGAAGGGCCGGGAGTCTATATCTCGGATGGCAACGTGATCTACGTCATGGAAGGCGACCAGACGGCAGTCGTCGATTTTATGGGTCGGTGTACCGAGGATGCCTACGAACAAACCTGCGAGCCCGATCCGCAGACAGCGCGCGACAGCGGCTCAGCACGCACTTGGCTATTTGACGATGAGATAACCTGGACCCCATCGAAATAAGAACCCGCCGGACAGGCACCTTTGTGGTGGTTTTCGACAAAAAGAAGCCGCCCCATTAAGAGAAGCGGCTTCAAGCAAGTCTATTTTTGGCGTCCCTCAAGACCCAACGAGAGCGTCGCGGTAGCCCCGAACACACCTTTCCCTCGGGCGACCCTCGCGAAGCGCGTGAGCACGAGGGAAAGGTGTGTCCGGGGCGTACAGCAGAGTTACTCGGCAGCGGCCTTGAACTTGTTGTAGTTGATCAGGCAGCCGGCCTTGACGATGGCACGCTCCTCGGCCGTCATATCGGCAATGTAAAGCTCAATCTGCTCGACCGTGCCGTCGGCGCGCACCACGTAGGCGGCGATGTTCTTGAGGTCGCCATCGAGCGCGGCACGGATACCCGGCACAAAGACGTAGTCGCCCACCTCAAAGTTGGGCTCCGTCTCCATCTGGAAGGGCACCATGCCCCAGTTCATCACGTTGGAGCGATAGCGCTTGGTGGCGTACTCGTGGACGATGTTGGCCAGGCCGCCAATTACGCGCTGGCAGCTCGCGGCCTGCTCGCGGGCAGAACCGTCGCCCGGCTTCTTGGCGTAGAGCATGGAGCCATACTCGGTCGCCTTGGCATCGGCCGCGATGCCCGCGCCGGCCAGCGCCTCAAACACGCCGGCAAGCTCGGCATTGAGCGCCGCCAGGTCGCCCGTGGCCTCGCCGGCCACGCGGCGCTTTTCTACCGCGTCAACCTCCTTGGAACGGCCCACGTAGGCCGGGTCGCGGCGGCTCAGCGTAAACTCGGCCAGGCCCAGCGGGTTGGAGCGGAAGGAGCTCGTCTCGCCCGAGGGAATGAGCTCGTCGGTCGTAGTGACCGGGTCCATGATCTTGGAGCAAACCTTGAGCAGGATATCGTCGCCGAGCGGCTCCATCGCGGGCCACGGCTTGATGTTGGGGCCCTCGACCAGCTCGTCGGCGGGCTCAGCCTTGTCAAAGCCCCAGTACACGCGCTTCTTGTAGGGAGCGTCGTCGAAGGTGTACTCGCAGGCCTCGTCCCAAGTCTCCTCGGGTAGGTCGGTCGCCGGCGTCAGGACGCCGCCGTTGGCAGCCGTCGCCGCAATGGAGCGAGCGTCCATCAGAGCCACGGCGCTCAACTGGCCATTGCCCGGCTTGGAGCCCTCACGGTTGGGGAAGTTGCGCGTAGTGTGGCGGATCGAAAGGCCGTTGTTGGCAGGCGTGTCGCCGGCGCCAAAGCACGGACCGCAGAACGCCGTGCGCACGATCGCGCCGGCCTCCATAAGGTCGTAGATATAGCCACGACGCGTAAGTTCGAGCGCCACGGGCTGGCTCGTGGGATAGACCGACAGCGAGAACTCGCCGCAGCCGGTGTTGGCGCCCTTGAGCACGCGGGCAGCCTGAACCACGGAGTCGTAGTTGCCGCCCGAGCAGCCGGCGATGACGCCCTGCTGCACGTGCAGCTTGCCGTCGACGATCTTGTCGAGCAGGCTAAAGTGCGTCTTACCCTCGCCGATCTTGGCGGCCTCGAGCTCCACCTCGTGCAGGATGTCCTCGAGGTTCTCGTTGAGCTCGTCGATCTCAAAGCCGTTGGAAGGATGGAACGGCAGCGCGATCATGGGCTTGATGCTCGACAGATCGACCTCGACGCAGCCGTCGTAGTAGGCGACATCGGCGGGCTTGAGCTCGCGGTAGTCGTCGCCGCGGCCGTGCATGGTCAGGAATGCATGCGTGTCCTCGTCAGTGGCCCAGATGCTCGACAGGCAGGTGGTCTCGGTGGTCATGACGTCGACGCCGTTGCGGTAATCGGTCGTCATGCTCGCGATGCCGGGGCCCACAAACTCCATGACCTTGTTCTTGACGTAACCCTTGGCAAAGACAGCGCGGATGATGGCGAGCGCAACGTCGTGCGGGCCGACGCCGGGGCGCGGGGCGCCCGTGAGGTAGATGGCAACGACGCCGGGATAGGCGACATCGTAGGTGTCGCGCAGCAACTGCTTGGCCAGCTCGCCGCCGCCCTCACCCACGGCCATGGTGCCTAGGGCGCCGTAGCGGGTGTGCGAGTCGGAACCCAAGATCATCTTGCCGCAACCGGCGAAGTTCTCGCGCATAAAGGAGTGGATGACGGCGATGTGCGGCGGGACGAAGATGCCGCCGTACTTCTTGGCCGCAGAGAGGCCAAAGACGTGGTCGTCCTCGTTGATGGTGCCGCCCACGGCGCACAGCGAATTATGGCAGTTGGTGAGCACGTAGGGCAGCGGGAACTGCTCCATGCCCGAGGCGCGCGCCGTCTGGATGATGCCGACAAAGGTGATGTCGTGGCTCGCCATGGCGTCGAAGCGAATCTTGAGCGCCTCGGGGTCGCCGGACGTATTGTGTGCCTGAAGGATCGAATACGCGATGGTGCCGCGCTTGGCATCCTCGGGCGTCTGCGTAATGCCGCGCTCAGCGGCCTCGGCTGCAGGCACAACCTCGCTGCCGCCGCGCAGGTAGATGCCGTCCTCGTACAGCTTAACCATACTGTCTCCCACTCTGCCCGAAAGGCTCGGGCGCATAGCATACATTCGTTCAATATCGTGCCATAGAACGGTTGCGAGCGGGTTACGAATCTGCGCGTTCACTTTATCTCAGTAAAGCAAAGGACGAGCCCGGTGTGGGGCCGGCAGATTTGGCGCAAGAGTGTCCCTTTCGACTAGTCATTTAAGAACGTCCCCAATGACTACCGCATCCGGAGCAAGGCAACGCCGCAGGTAGAGGACGGACAGCGAGCGACGTCCGGAGCGAACAAGTTGGCATGAAAAAGGCAAGGCATAGACCTTCTGGTCATGCCTTGCCTTTTGAATGACAAATTGTCGCTCCGGACGTCGCGCAGCGTCGGCCGTTCGGTAGAACGGCGGAACCTAGAGATCTCCGCCGGCGCCCAGTAGCTTGCGCATGACTTGCTCGGGGTTAACCGAGCCATCGCGCGGGGCCAGGGCGGTGATCTTCTTCTGCATCTTGTACTCGTGCAGCTCATCCTCGAGCTGGCGCACGCGAGCGCGGAGCTTCTCGTTCTCGCGCTCGCGCTCCTCGGCACGCTCCTTCATATCGAGAATGCGCACCACGCCGGCAAGGTTGATACCCTCGTCAGTCAGCTGGTTGATGAGCTCCAGACGCTCGATATCGGCACGCGAATACAGGCGTGTGTTACCGCCCGAGCGCTGGGGGTTCACCAGGCCCTTAGACTCGTAGACGCGCAGAGTCTGCGGATGCATGCCGGTCAGCTCGGCCGCCACGCTGATCATGTACAGCGGTTTGTTCCTATTGTCCTCGGCCATGCTACCTGACCCCTTTCCGTCTCGTTATCGTCCATCATAAGCCCGCGGGCGCGGGCGCGCGCCGCGACCGCCCTAGTACGTCGCCTTGTAACGGTTGACCTTCTCGCGATAGTCGCGCGTGTCGGCCTCGCGCAGCTTGGTCACGGCATCGCGCTCGTCATCGGATAGGTTCGTGGGGACCTGCACCTTGATCTCGACGAGCAGCGCGCCCGTACGGCCACGGTGCTTAACGTCGGGCGCTCCCATCTCCTTAAAGCGGAACTTCTTGCCCGTCTGGGTACCCGCGGGCACTTTCAAACGGACCGTCGCACCGCCGGGTGTGGGCACGTCCACCGTGCAGCCGAGCGCCGCCTCGTAGACCGAGACCGGTACCTCCATGGTCACGTCGGCGCCTTTGCGCTTGAACAGCGGGTGCTCCTCCACATGCGTGGTCACGACCAGGTCGCCGCGCTCGCCACCCGCAACGCCATACTCGCCGCGACGCTTGTAGCGTAGCTTGCCGCCATCGACCGCGCCCGCGGGCACCGAGACCGTGATGGTCTGCTGCTCGCCTGTCGAGGGAATGCGATAGGTGACCTTGTGCGTCACGCCGCGAAACGCGTCCTCGGCCGAAACATCGACGGTCAGCGACAGGTCGCCGCCCTTGCGAGCGCGGCTGCGACCCGCGCCGGCACCGGCAGCGCCCGCAGCCCCGGCAAAGCCCGAGCCCCAATCGCTGCCCCAGGCGCCGTTGCCGCTAAAGATGCTGTCGAAGATGTCGCCCCAGCCGCTGGCGCCCGCGCCGGCACCGTAGCCGCCGCCATATGCGCCGCCCGCGCCCGGCATGCCGCCAAACATGAGCATCTGGTCGTACTCTTTGCGCTTCTTCTCGTCCGAAAGCGTCTCGTAGGCCTCGCTGATCTCCTTGAACTTGGCCTCGTCGCCGCCGGCATCGGGGTGATATTTTTGCGCGAGCTTGCGAAACGCGCTCTTGATCTCTTTGTCGGAGGCGCTCTTGGATACGCCCAGGATGTCATAGAAGGTTTTGCCTGCAGCCATCGTAGCTCCTCTCCTGTTTCATCCGCCGCCCAGCGGGCGGCGGCTCATGCTTTCATATGGCACTAGGCCAGAAAGGGCCCCGGGTGTTGCCCCGGGGCCCTTCTCAATTACTCCTCGGTGCTCTCGGCCGTATCGGCCGAAGCATCCTCGGGCGCCGCTTCGGGCTCCGGTGCGGGGCGCTTCTCGCCACCGTAGGTCACCGTCACCATCGCGGAACGCAGGATGCGATCCGCCATGCGGTAGCCCTTCTGGTACACGTCGTTGACGGTCTCGTCGTACTGCGATGCGTCCTCGACGCGACCCACAGCCTGGTGCTCGAGCGGATCGAACGCCTCGCCCTTGGGGTCGATGGGCTCAACGCCCTCGTGCGCAAACACATCGAGCAGCTTGGCATGCACCGCATCGACGCCATCGACGAACTGCTTAAAGTCGTCGGCAAGCTCTTGGCTGCGGGCATGGTCGATCGCGCGCTCGATATCGTCGATTACCGGCAACAGCGCGGTGACAAGCTTCTCAGTCGCGCGGTCGCGCTCGGCGATGCGCTCGTTGGCGGTGCGGCGACGGAAGTTCTCCCAGTCGGCCTGCAAACGGGCGGTGCGCTCGGTGGCGTCCTTCGCCTTGTCCTCGGCAGCCTTCTGAGCCTCTGCCGCAGCATCGAGCTCGCTGCGCACGTCGGCAAGCTCCTTTTGGGCCTGCTCGAACTTGAGCTTAAAGTCGTTGTCGGCGGCTTCCTCACCGGCGCGGATAGCGGCTTCCACCATCTCGTCCTCGGTCATCGTCGCCTCCTTGTTGGAATCCTCTACCTGGTTCTCGGCAGCCTCGGCGGCCTCGGCCTCGTTGGCCTCGGTATCGTCGACAGCCTCTACGGGAATCTTCACGTCCTTCTCCTCAGAGTCAACGGGAGCGGCGCCAGTGGCAGCCGCCTCCGTGCGAGCTTTACGGGCGGACATGATTACTTGTCCTCGTCGTCCACAACCTCGTAGTCGGCGTCGACCACGTCATCGTCGGCAGGCTGGGCGCCAGCGGCACCGTCGGTCTGCTGCTGAGCGTCGGCGTAGACAACCTGGGCCAGCTCGTAGGCCACGGACTGCAGGGACTCGCCAGCGGCCTTGATGGCCTCGACGTCAGAGCCCTCGAGCGCCTTCTTGGCGTCGGCGATAGCGGCCTCGGCCTTGGACTTCACATCGGCGGAAACCTTGTCGCCCAGCTCGTTGAGGGTCTGCTCGGTGGAGTAGCACAGGCTATCGGTCTGGTTGCGGACCTCGACCTCTTCCTTCTGCTTCTTGTCCTCCTCGGCATGAGCCTCGGCGTCCTTGACCATGCGATCGACTTCGTCGTCGGACAGAGCGGTGGAGCCGGAAATGGTGATCTGCTGCTCCTTGCCGGTGCCCTTGTCCTTAGCGGAGACCTTGACGATGCCGTTGGCGTCGATGTCGAAGGTGACCTCGATCTGCGGCACGCCGCGGCGGGCAGCCGGGATACCGGTCAGCTGGAACTTACCGAGCGACTTGTTGTCGCGGGCAAGCTCGCGCTCGCCCTGGAGCACGTTGATCTCGACGCTGGTCTGGTTGTCGGCAGCGGTGGAGTAGACCTCGGTCTTGGAGGTCGGGATCGTGGTGTTGCGGTCGATCATCTTGGTCATGATGCCGCCCATGGTCTCGACGCCCAGCGACAGCGGGGTAACGTCGAGCAGCAGGATGCCCTCGACGTCGCCGGTGAGCACGCCGCCCTGGACGGCAGCGCCGTCGGCAACGACCTCGTCGGGGTTCACGGACATGTTGGGCTGCTTGCCGGTCATGGTCTTGACGAGCTCCTGGACGGCGGGCATACGGGTGGAGCCGCCGACGAGGATGACCTCAGTCAGATCGGAGAGCTTGAGCTTGGCGTCACGCAGGGCGTTGGTGACAGGCTGCTTGCAGCGCTCGAGCAGGTCGCGGGTGATCTTCTCGAACTCGGCGCGGGTCAGCGTGTAGTTGAGGTGCAGCGGGCCGGACTGGTTCATGGTGATGAACGGCAGGTTGATGGTGGTCTGCTGGGCGGCGGAAAGCTCCTTCTTGGCGTTCTCCGCGGCCTCCTTCAGACGCTGCAGGGCCATGGGGTCCTGGCGCAGGTCGACGCCGTTCTCCTGCTGGAACTTGTCGGCCATCCAGTCGATGACACGCTGATCCCAGTCGTCGCCGCCCAGGTGGTTGTCGCCCGAGGTGGACAGAACCTCAAACACGCCGTCAGCGAGATCGAGGATGGAGACGTCGAAGGTACCGCCGCCCAGGTCGAAGACCAGAATGCGCTGGTCGGTGCCCTGCTTGTCCAGGCCATAGGCCAAAGCGGCAGCGGTCGGCTCGTTGACGATACGCTTGACGTTGAGGCCGGCGATCTTACCGGCATCCTTGGTGGCCTGACGCTGGGCGTCGTTGAAGTAGGCCGGGACGGTGATGACGGCGTCGGTGACGGTCTCGCCCAGATACTTCTCGGCGTCGGCCTTCATCTTTGCGAGCGTCATGGCGCTCACCTGCTCGGCGGTGTAGTCCTTGCCCTCGATGTCGACGACGGCACGGCCACCCTGGCCCTCCTTGACCTCATACGGCACGGTCTTGATCTCGGAGGTGCACTCGGAGTACTTGCGGCCCATGAAGCGCTTGATGGAGAACACGGTGTTCTTGGGGTTGGTGACCGCCTGGTTCTTAGCGGCCTTGCCCACGACGCGGTCGCCGTCGGCACGGAAGCCCACGACTGACGGGGTGGTGCGGTCGCCCTCGGCGTTCACGATGATGGTCGGAGAACCGCCCTCGAGAACGGCCATAGCGGAGTTAGTAGTACCAAGGTCGATACCAAGAATCTTGCCCATTAGAAATTCCCTCTCTCTTGTGCGTTCGCACCACCTCGACGGTCTGTCGCGCGGCGCTTCGGCTTGTCTTTCAGGATGTAGTGTATCCCCTTATGGGCCGGAATATACAAAATCTAAGTCAATTCATATAAGATTTCTTATTGCCGAGAGTTTAGGTTCGCAAATACGCAGGTAGACGCGCTGTTTGAGTTCTCGGCAGATCTATTGAGATCTATGTAGAGATGGCTGAGATTTGGGCCCGAAGGTGCTTGGGGCTGCCTTGCGGAAAGGGTATCCCGGTCTGAGCGCGAATTCTGGGACACAGTTTCCGCCGGGCGGTCCAACCGGAAGCTGCGACCCGTTTTTCGGCCAAATAACGGGATGCCCTTTCCGCAGGCGCGCTTAATAGCTCAATATTTCAAGTCACCTTTAGCTAACATTTACGCAGCTCAGCGGCCCCACCTGCGTGTTTTTTAGTAAACCTTGGCATACTCGGCGAACGGTATGAAGATGCCGGCCAGAGGGTATTGCAAACGGTCGCTCCCGTGGTATGTTTTTGCCCGAATCAAACCGACGCGCATCGCCTGTAGCGTCGGTCAACAGAGAGGAAACTACCATGGCTCATCCCGTAATTGATGCCGACGAGTGCATCGCTTGTGGCGTTTGCGTCGACTCCTGCCCCGCTGGCGTTCTGGAGCTCCAGGACGTCGCCACCGTCGCTGACGAGGACTCCTGCGTCGCCTGTGGCGCTTGCCAGGACGCTTGCCCCGCTGGCGCGATCACCGAGATCGTCGAGGAGTAACAACTCCCGCACTTGCACACTCAAAAGTACACCGTGCACAAAAAGGAGGCCTCCGCATCGCCGCGGAGGCCTCCTTTTGCATTCGTCGTTACTAGGACAGGTCGTCCTCGTAGGGCATTAAATCGGCAAGGTAGCCCTTCTCCTTGAGTATGGCCTCGATCTCGTCGAGGGTCTGCTCGTCTTCCGCGGCGATGCGATGGAAGTGGTAGCCGCTCGTCACCGTCAGCAGTGGGAAGCTCTTGCCGCTCTCGATATCGTGCAGGTAGCGCTCGACATCGCGACGATTGCGGATGTCCAGGTCGGCCGTGATCTTACCGTACACGCGGTGATTGACGATCACGTTGAGCACGGCACCACCGGCGTCGACGATACTCGTGAGCTCATCGCCTGCCTGCTCCACGCCGTGGCGAACCTTGACCAAGCGCGTGGGCACAGCGGGGCTGCTGGGGGCCTCCTGCAGCACGTAGCCGCGATTGGTCGCCACGATATCGTGCCCATCGGCGCGCAGCAGGGCGATGTCTTGCACGACAATCTGGCGGCTCACACCCACCTCACGAGCAAGTGCGCTGCCGGAGACGGGGCCCTTGGCTCGCTCGAGCACGCCCATGATGGCACGGCGACGCTCGCGGGCGTTCATTATTTACCGTCCAGCAGACGCAGGTGCTTAAGCGAGAGGTCGAGGATCGGCGCGGAGTGCGTCAGGGCGCCCGAGCTAATGTAGTCGACGCCCAGATCAGCCAGGGCGCGAATGTTGTCGGCGTCCACATTACCCGAACACTCGGTCTTGGCGCGACCGGCGATAAGCTCGATGGCGGCGGCCATGTCGTCATGGGTCATGTTGTCGAACATGATAATGTCGGCACCGGCCTCCACGGCTTCGCGTACCATGTCCAGGTTCTCGCACTCGATCTCGACCGTCGTGGTAAACGACGCGTGGGCGCGCGCCATCTCGATCGCGCGCGTCACGCCACCGGCGGCATCGATGTGGTTGTCCTTGAGCATGACGGCTGTCGACAGGTTGTAGCGATGGTTGCTGCCGCCGCCGATCTCAACCGCCGCCTTCTCAAACACGCGCATGCCCGGCGTGGTCTTGCGTGTGTCGACGAGCACGGTCTTGGTACCCTCGAGCGCCGCTGCCATTCTGTGCGTATAGGTAGCGATACCGCTCATGCGCTGCAGGTAGTTGAGCGCCACGCGCTCGCCCGAAAGCAGCACGCGCGCATCGCCGCGCACCTGGCCCACGTGGTCGCCGGCGTGCACCTCGTCACCGTCGGCAACATCAAACAGCACCGAGCTCTGCGAATCCAGCAGCTCAAAGGTGCGAGCGAACACATCCAGGCCCGCGATGATGCCATCGGCCTTGGCGATGAGCTCCACCGTGGCGGGGCGCGCCGTGGGGCACACACTCGCCGTGCTCACATCCTCAAACGTGATGTCCTCGCGCAGGGCCTGCAGAATCAGATCATCGACGACAAGCTTCATGGTAATGGGATTCATGGTCTACTCCTCCACGGCCTGCGTGCCGGCGGCACGGGCCAAATCATCGATCGCCAGGGTATCGGCGCTCAGAGCGCGATGGCAGCCATCGAGCGCGGGCTCGCCCGCCTGCTCCACGGCGAGCGACTCGCCGGTGCGCATGCACCAGGCGGCACGGCGGCCCCAAACCAGGGACTCGAGCAGGCTGTTGGAAGCCAGGCGATTCTTGCCGTGCACGCCGTTGCAGGCCGTCTCGCCGGCGGCGTAGAGCTCGGGCATCGAGGTGCGGCCGTCCTTGTCGACCCACACGCCGCCCATAAAGTAGTGCTGCGTAGGCGTAACGGGGATGGGCTCGTCCAAGATGTCGCGGCCGTCCTCCAAGCAGCGTGCGCGAATGTTGGCAAAGTGCCCGGTCACTACATCGCGCTCGACGGGGGCAAAGCTCAGCCACTCGTGCTCGGTACCGTCCTGCTTCATCTGCTCGCGAATAGCGGCAGCGACCACATCGCGCGGCTGAAGCTCGTCGGTAAAGCGCTCACCGGCGGCGTTGAGCAAAATCGCGCCCTCGCCGCGGCAGCTCTCGCTGATCAGGAAGGTGCGGCCCGGCTGCGGCGAGAACAGTCCCGTGGGGTGGATCTGCACGTAGTCCAGGTGCTCCATCTTAATGCCATGCTCCTGAGCGATGTAGCAGGCATCGCCCGTGAGCTGCGGGTAGTTGGTCGAGTGGTCGTATACGCCGCCGATGCCGCCCGTCGCCCACAGCGTGTGGCGGGCATGGATCTTAAACGGCTCGCCGGCATGCGCGCCCTCGGCGGCATTTGCCAGCTCGTCGGCGGGACGAACCGAGTTGTCCTCGTCCACGGAAACGGCGACGATACCGGCACACACCGTGGCGCCGTCACGCTCGCCCGTCAGGATGTCGGTCATGGCCACGTGCTCCAAAATCTGCACGTTATCCAGCTTGCGAACGGCCTGGAGCAGCTTGGTCGTAATCTCCTTGCCCGTAATATCGGCATGGAAGGCAATGCGCGGACGGCTGTGTGCGCCCTCGCGGGTAAAGTCGAGGCTGCCATCCGCCTTGCGCTCAAAATCCACGCCCATCGCTAGCAGGTCGTTGATGACCGAACGGCTCGAACGGATCATGATGTCGACGCTCTCACGGCGGTTCTCATAATGACCGGCGTGCATGGTGTCCTCAAAGAAGGCATCGTAGTCCGAGCCTTCGGGCAGCACGCAGATGCCGCCCTGCGCGAGCATCGAATCGCACTCGTCGACAGCGCCCTTGGAGAGCATGATCACGCGCGTGCTCGTCGGCAGATTGAGAGCCGCGTACAGGCCCGCTACGCCGCAGCCGGCAATGACGACGTCGCACTCCATGTCGGGGTATTGCTTGGTTTCCACAGGAATCCTCTCCCTTGAATGTGACATAAGGGACCACCCCTCATGCCACATTGTTCTAGCGTGCTGCGTACTCGAGCATACGATCGAGCGTGAGCTTGGCCTGGTCGGCAGCCTCGTCCGACACGCCGATCTGCACTTCGCCCTCGCCCGTCTCCAGGCAGCGCACGAGCTTTTCGAGCGTGATGAGGTCCATGTTGACGCAGGTGGGCTGCACCGCGGGGAAGTAGAACCTCTTGCCGGTGCCCTGGCAGCGGCGCTCGAGCTCGTAGAGCACGCCGCGGACCGTCACGATAATGAACTCGCTCGCGTCGGACTCCTCGGCATACTTGATGATGCCGGCGGTGGAGCCGATGTAGTCGGCCTCGGCCAAGACGTCGGCCTTGCACTCAGGATGCGCCAGCACGAGCGCGTCGGGGTGGGCCTCCGTCGCGTCGACGATCTGCTCGACGGTGATGATGTGATGGCGCGGGCAGTAGCCGTTGTTGAGGATGACGTGCTTTTGCGGCACCTGCTCGGCTACGAAGCGACCGAGATTTTGGTCGGGAATGAACAGGATATGCTGCTGCGGCAGCTCGGACACGATCTTGACGGCGTTAGAGCTGGTAACGCACACGTCGCTCCAGCTCTTGATCTCGACCGTGGAATTGACGTAGCAGACCACGGCAAGGTCGTCACCGTACTCGGCGCGGGCGGCGTCGACCGTCTCGCGCTTGACCATGTGAGCCATGGGGCAGTCCGCGCCCGGCTCGGGCAGCAGCACGGTCTTAGTGGGATTGAGCAGCTTGGCGCTCTCGCCCATAAACTCCACGCCGCACAGCACGATGGTCTGCTGCGGCAGGCTCTTGGCGAGCTTTGCCAGGTAGAAGCTGTCGCCGACGTAATCGGCTACGGCTTGGACCTCGGGCGCCACATAGTAGTGCGCCAAGATCACCGCATCACGTTGGGTTTTTAGTTGCTGAATGGCCTCGACGAGCTCTGCGGGCACCAATGCCGCGCGCTCCGTTGCCGTCGTTGCCGATGCTAGGCCGGCCGCGATATCGCGTGCAAGCTCCGATGCATCCATGTTCGCGCTCTGTGCCATCAAGGCCCCTCTCTTTTGGCGAATCTTGGGGCTTTAGTATGACACCTAGGTTTACAGCTGACAAGACAGCTGTAAACCTAGGTGTAAAGTTGAAATAAAGATTCAATCATGCGGCAGGTCCATTTTCGAACTGGCAAGCTGAGGATAGCCGAGCTCTCGATAGCGCAGGAGGCATCTTTCGCCACCGCAATACCGCTCGGCGCGAGTTGCGCACCATGAGGCACGAACGGGCGCTCCCCCGCGAGCGGCACGCGCCCAATGTGGCAAAATCGAACTACTAAGGGGGCCCGAATGCTCAAGATTATTGCCTGCGACGACGACGTCGCTTTTCTAGATAGACTGCACCGGATGATCGACCGTTGGTCGACCGAGAAGGGCACGGCGGTCGATGTTGCGCTCGTTACGCGCGGCGAGGACCTGCTGGCGCGCCATGCCGCGTCGCGCGCCGACATCATCCTGCTCGACATGATCATGCCGCTCGTCAACGGCATGGACACCGCACGCGAATTGCGCCAGGCCGACACCGCCGTGCGCCTGGTGTTCCTTACCTCGTCGCCCGAGTTTGCACTGGAGTCCTACGAGGTCCGCGCCTTCGACTATCTGCTCAAGCCCGTGACTTACGAACGCCTGGCGCAGTTACTCGACGAACTTTCGAGCCTGCGCCCGGCGGCAACCGACGAGCTCGTGATCAAAACGTCCTTTGGCTACCACGCCCTGCGCCTGTCCGACATCGAATATGCCGAGGCGCGCAACAAGCACGTGGTCTTCCATCTGCGCGACGGACGCGATATCGAGGCACTCGAGTCGTTCCGCAGCGTCGAGGACCGTTTGGCGCAAAATGCCACCTTCTTTAAATGCCACCGTAGCTACCAGGTCAACTTGCGCAACATCGACCACTTCGATCGCACGGACATCGTCATGCGCTCCGGCGTGTGCATTCCGCTGTCGCGCAGCAGCAAGCAGGGGTTCCAAGACGCCTACTTTGCGGTGCGCTTTGAGGGCGGGAGGCGCTGATGATCTCCTCGGTCGAAATGGTCCTTTGGGCAATCCACCACGCCACAACGCTACTCTTTGGCGTCTTTGCTTCGGCGGCGCTGTGCGGTATCGAAATCAATCGACGCCATGCACTCGAGTTGGTGGGGGTCGGAGCCGCAACCGGCGCTGCCTTTTCGATCGCCAATGTCGTTGGCGGAGAGCTTTTTGCCCGTCAGGTCTATCCGCTCGTCGTGCACTTGCCGCTTACCGTCTACCTATGCGCGCGCTACCACTTGAGTCCGCTGCTCGCGACGTTGGGCGTCACCAGCGCCTATCTGAGCTGCCAGTTCAGCAATTGGATGGGCATCGCCGCATTTGCCGCAACCGATTCTCAGATCGCGTACTATCTGGCACGCATCGCTACCACGCTCGGCGTCTTTGCCGTCCTGCTGCATTGGGCCGGCGACATTGGACCCCGCCTGGCGATTAAAAGCCCCACCGAGCTGGGCATCCTTTTAATCCTGCCGCTCGTCTATTACATCTTTGACTACGCCACCAACGTCTACACCACGCTGTTCCACTCGGGCTCGGTGGTGACGGTTGAGTTTTTGGCATTTGCGCTCTGTGCCTTTTATCTTATGTTTCTTGCCGTTTACCTGCGCGAATACGAAGAAAAGGAAACCGCCGAGCGAGAGCGTTGGATGCTCGAAACCCGCGACAGCGCCGCCATCAAAGAGCTCGAGGCTTGGCGTCAATCTGGACGCGAGCTGTCGGTTCTTCGCCACGATATGCGCCACTTCCTACGCGGCCTGGCCGCTTTAATTGAGGAGGGCCACACCGACGAGGCGCTCAAACGCATCGACGAACTCTGCGAAGCCGGCGACCGCACCGCCGTACGCCGCTTCTGCGCCAACGAGACGGTAAACATTGCGCTTTCGTCATTTAACTCGGAAATCAATAGAAACAGCATTACCGCCAACCTGCGCGCCGCCGTACCCGAAACCGTCCACGTAGGTGACGCCGACCTGTTTAGCGTGCTCTCAAATGCCTTGGAAAACGCTATCACCGCCGCAAGCGCCGCACCCCAAGGAAAGCGATTCGTCGACTTTGACCTGCGATTAGAGGACGGCCAGCTGCTGCTGTTAGTTTCCAACACGTTTGACCGCGCGCCGCACATGGTCGACGGCATGCCCGTGACCCGGCATGCGGGCCACGGCTTTGGCACCAAGAGCATCAAACTTGCCGTGGAGCGCATGAACGGCAACTGTCAGTTCCGCATTAACGGCGATCGGTTTGAGCTGCGCGCCGTGATGTAAGGGCGCGGGCGCGACGGATTTGCGTTCCGCGGGTACGGCTCGCCCGCTCGGGGTCGTTTGTCGACGCGGGCTCGCTACAGCGGCGCGGCCGCCGGAGTCAGCTGCTTGATGTAGGCCCACATGCGCTGCTTGGCGGCTTTGTCAGTGAGTGCCGCCTCAAAGCCGTCGAGCGCGAGCACGCGGCGGCCCTGCACATGGGCGACCAAGCCGGGCTTGAGCATAGCGGTATCGAAGTCGTCGATTGCCACAAGCATGTCGGCATAGGTCTCGCGCATGGTATCGGCCGCGCGATCGTCCAGCAGCAAGACCGCCTCGGGGTCCAAGGCCTCGAGCGCCTCGCGGAACAGCTCGCACGGTAGGCCCTCGCCTGTCGCGACCGCCCCGTCACCCACGCCGGCGACGCTTGACAGCACGCAAAAATCCTCGGGCGCGTAGCCGATGGCCCCAAGCGCCTTGCGCAACGCCGCGCCATCCGGGCCGGCGGCAAGCTCGCCACCCGAACGCTCGGCCTCGTCCAAATCGCCTTTGACCAGCACGATCGGCGAGCACGCGTTGCCCACGATGCGCACGCCACGGACCGCAAGCGATGTGAGCTCCTGCTCGGCCGCCTGGGCGATGGCTTCTTTTTTCTGGCTTTGTGACGTGGACATGCGCTCTCCAATCGTTTGCGTGCCCACCATTATATAAAAGAGCTGCCCGCGAGTGGTTGCTTTACGGGCGGCTGGGTATAAGCACGGTCGTACTGAGTTTTACGCGGCCGAGCCGCGTCGCATTATGGAGGTCACCATGGCTGACATTAATCAGATTACCCCCGAGAACTTCGATTCCATCGTTAACGACAGCCTGCCCGTGCTGGTCGATTTTTGGGCACCGTGGTGCGGGCCCTGTCGATCCCTCTCGCCCATCGTTGACGAGGTTGCCGATGAGCTGGCGGGCAAGCTTGCCGTTGCCAAATGCAACGTCGACGACAACCAGGACCTGGCCATGAAGTATGGCGTCATGAGCATCCCCACGCTGATTGTGTTTAAGAACGGCGAAGAGATTGACCGCTCGGTTGGCGCTCTGCCCAAGGCGAGGCTGCAGGCGCTGCTGGAGAAGCATCTGTAATACGCTTGTTACTTACCCGCCGTCCATGAGCGGTTTTGCACCGCTCGCCGGACTGCCGGGTGCGGCGCGTGCGACCACGGATAGTATGGTAGTCACAAACAGCCCCCAGTGAACGGGTGCGAGTCGCACAGACTCGCACCCGTTTTCTTATGCAGCGGCGCGCAGAGCAGGCGTAGTAAAATCTGAACCACTGGATTACCGCCCGCACAAGGAGATTTCCCATGCATGATGTTGGAATGAACATGAGCCAGCTTGCCATGAGCGTCAAGCAGGTCGACGACACCATCGAGCTCGCTCACGAGTGGAGCCATCAGCTGCTGCATGCGACCGAGAATTTTGACATGGAGCGCATCGGCGCCAAACTCGAGGCAGCCATGGCCGCGCTGCACGAGGCCCACGACGCACTCGAGGGCTACGAAGAGGCCATCGAGGCCGACCACAACTCCGTCGGCTCCGTGAAGCTGGTGTAACGTGGCCGAACACGAGCACGGCTGCGGATACGAGCACGAGCATCCGCACGGGGCGGACGGCGACGCGGGCTGCCACTGTAGTGGCTCCGGCTCCGAGCTGGTCCGTTTTTCGGTTACCGCACCGGATGACCTGCTGCGCCGTTTTGACGAACAGATTGCGCGCCGCGGCGACGTGGCCAACCGCTCCGAGGCCGTGCGCGACCTGATTCGCGCCTCGATCGCCAAGGAGCAGATGCGCACGCCCGATGAGCATGTTATCGGGTCGCTCACCATGATCTACGACCACCATACCGGCGACCTGACGCGCCGTCTGGACGAAGTGCAGCACGACTACACCGACGAGATCGTATCGACCATGCACGTGCATCTGGATCACCACAACTGCTTGGAGATTCTGGCGCTCAAGGGTCGCGGCGAGCGTGTCTACGAACTAGCCGACCGTCTGCTGGGCCTGCGCGGCGTTAAGCACGGCGAGCTCACGTGCGCCGCCACCAAGCAGAGCCTGGGGCTGTAGCGCACCTGTCCCTATTTGGTCGGTTTTGATGAGGGGTGTCGCATGCGGCATGTGCATATTCATGTAACGGGCATTGTGCAGGGCGTTGGCATGCGGCCGTTTGTGTATCGCGAGGCCATGGCGCATGGCATTTGCGGATGGGTGCTCAACGCGGGCGACGGCGTGCATATCGAAGCGCATGCTCTGGCCGGTGCGCTCGATGCTTTTGTTACCGCGCTTTCTGAGCATGCGCCTGCGGCAGCCCGCGTAGAGCATGTCGAGGTTGTGGACCTGGCAGCCAACGGTTGGGATGCCGCCAATGAACAGGGTTTTCGCATCGTAGCATCGCAGGACCAGACCGCGCACACGACGCTCGTCTCGCCCGATATCGCCACCTGCGACGATTGCCTGCGCGAGCTGTTCGATCCCGCCGACCGACGCTATCACTACCCCTTTATCAACTGCACTAACTGCGGCCCACGCTTTACCATCATCCGATCGCTGCCTTATGACCGAGCGGCTACCTCGATGGACCGTTTTCCCATGTGCCCTGAGTGTGCCGCGGAGTATGCCAATCCGCTCGACCGTCGCTTTCACGCGCAGCCCGATGCCTGCTTTGATTGCGGGCCGCATATCATGTGGCGCGAAGCGAGCGTGGGCGATGAGCCGGGCGAAGCCGCCGCGCCGCTGGCCGTCGGCACCACGCGCGAGACCAGCGACGCCATTATCGACCGCTGCGTTGAGCTGCTGGCCGTTGGTGGCATCGTCGCCATCAAGGGCCTGGGCGGATTCCATCTATCCTGTGACGCCTCCAACGAGCAGGCGGTAGCCGAGCTTCGCCGCCGTAAACGCCGCAGCAACAAGCCACTTGCCGTTATGGTGCGCAGCCTTGCCGACGTTGAACACCTGTGCCATATCAGCGACGTTGAGCGCGACTTGCTGGCCGGCAGCATTCGCCCCATTGTGCTGCTGCGCCGACGTGCTGTTTGCGAGAGCGGCGATTCCCCCGACGCCCTCGCGCTCGCGCCGTCCGTCGCGCACGACCTTCCCGAGCTCGGTGTTATGCTCCCCTACACCCCGCTTCAGCATCTGTTGCTTGCCGCGGCAGAAGCCTGCGGTATGCACGCGCTCGTCATGACCAGCGGAAACCTGAGCGAAGAGCCCATCGAGACCGACGACGACCTTGCCTGGGAACACCTCGTTGCCGCCGGCATCGCCGATGCGTTGCTCGGCAACGACCGAGCGATCCTCTCGCGCTACGACGACTCTGTAGTGCGCGTGGTCGACGGCGTCGTTATGCCCGTGCGCCGCGCTCGCGGATATGCGCCCCGGCCGCTGCCGTTGCCGGCGCTCGACGGCGCTCCGTCCTGCATCCTCGCCTGCGGCCCGCAGCAAAAGGCGACGATCGCGCTCACACGCGAAGGGGCGAACGGCGAGGCAACCTGTTTTGTGTCGCAGCATATCGGCGATGTCGAAAACGGCAAGACCTTCGATGCCTGGAACGCCGCGCGCACGCGCTTGGAAGATCTCTTTGACCTGGCGCCCGCCGCCTTGGCCTGCGATGTACATCCCAGCTATCTATCAAGCCAGTGGGCGCGCGAGCAGGCGCGAAAATGCAATCTGCCGCTCGTCGAGGTGCAGCACCATCATGCGCATATCGCGAGCGTAATGGCCGAGGCTATCGCCGCGGGCCAGCTTACAACCGACGCGCGCGTCCTTGGCATCGCCTTTGACGGCACCGGCGCCGGTACCGATGGGACCATTTGGGGCGGCGAGTTTCTTGTTGCCAGCCTTGGCGGCTTTGAGCGCGCCGCGCATTTGCGCACCTGGGCGCTCCCCGGCGGGGCGGCCTCCGTGCGCGACGCCCGCCGCAACGCCTTTGCCCTGCTCAGTGAGCTCGGCCTGCTCGAGCACCCAGGCGCCGCTCGGCTTTTGGACAGCCTCGACGAGCAAACGCGCAGCGTGACAGCCACCATGATCGAGCACGGCATCAACAGCCCGCGTACTAGCAGCATGGGGCGTCTCTTTGATGCCGCGGCAGCAATTCTGGGCATCTGCGACAAGGCAACCTACGAGGGCGAGCCCGCCATCGAACTCGAAGCCGCCGCCTGGCGCGCGCTCGGCGGTAAGACCGTTCGTCTCGACGGCAATCATGCAGGCGTATTCACGTCTGCCGACGACTCCCCCATCTTGGACCCCCAACCGCTCATCGAATCTCTTCTGAATGGAATTGAGGCAGGCACGCCGGCCGACAGGCTCGCCCTCGAGTTTCACATCGCCATTACGCACGCTACGACCCACATCGCGTGCGAGATCTGCAATCGCGAAAACCTCGATACCGTCGCGCTCTCGGGCGGTGTGTTCATGAACCGGCTTTTGCTTCAGCTCCTTACCCACGAACTCAAAGACGCCGGTCTTGCCGTCTTGGTCCCCCATACTGTGCCCGTCAACGACGGCTGCATCGCCTACGGTCAGGCCGCCATCGCTCGCGCTCGCCTCGCGCAGACAGCATCGCGATAGGCGTTTTGCCAGCCTGCGCGCCGCCGTCTCACAGGTGTAACGCGTTTGCTCGTGACTCCCGCGAGCGCTACCATCAACTGATGGGTAATTAGGCGCCTATCCAGCGCAAAACGTATAAAAGGGGAACATTATGTGCCTTGCCGTTCCCGGTAAAGTGGTCAAACGCGACGACGACCTTAAGGCGACCGTCGACATGATGGGCATCGAGCGCCCCGTTTCGCTGCGCCTCGTGCCGACGGCACAGGTAGGCGACTATATTCTCGTGCACGCCGGCTTTGGCATTCAGATTGTCGACGAGCAGGAAGCCCAAGAGACACTCGAGCTCGTCAATACCATGACCGAGCTGGCCGAAGAGGACCAGCTCGCCACTAACCCGGCCGAGGAATACTAGTGGCGGCGGCGCAGCCGGTTCGCTCCGGTATCGACTTTTCGGCATTTCGCGACCCCAAGCTGGCTCGCGAGCTCATCGATCGTATTCATGAGCTTGTCGGCAACCGCAGCATCAACCTTATGGAAGTCTGCGGTACGCATACCGTGAGCATCGGTCGCTATGGCTTTCGCTCCATTATGCCTGCCGGGCTCAAACTGCTGAGCGGTCCGGGTTGCCCCGTCTGTGTTACCGCCAACCGCGATATCGACCATGCAATCGCGCTCGCCAAGATGGACGGCGCCATCATCACCACCTTTGGCGACATGATGCGCGTGCCCGGGTCGTCTACCTCGCTCGCCGCGCAAAAGGCGGCGGGGCGCGATATTCGCATTGTGTACTCCCCGCTCGATGCACTCGATATCGCCGAACACAACCCCGATCGCCCGGTCATCTTTATGGGCGTCGGCTTTGAGACCACGACGCCCACCATCGCCGCCGCCATTTTGGAGGCCGATGCACGCGGACTCCAGAACTTCTCGGTCTATTGCGCCCACAAGACCACGCCGCCGGCGCTGCGCGCCATCGCCAACGATCCCGAGACCACTATCGACGGCTTTATCCTTCCGGGACACGTCGCTACCATCACGGGCCTGGCACCCTTTGGGTTTTTGGTCGATGAGTTCGAGACCCCCGGCGTAGTCACCGGGTTTGAGCCGGTCGATATCCTGCAAGGTATCTGCATGCTGGTCCAGATGGTTGTCGAGAAAAGGCCGGCGATCGACAACGCCTACCGCCGTGGCGTCAACGCTGACGGCAACCCCGTAGCGCGCCAGCTGGTCGAGCAGGTATTTGAGCCGTGCGACACCACGTGGCGCGGACTGGGACCGATTGCCAACTCGGGTCTTTCCATCCGGCCCGAATTCGCGCGCTTTGATGCCGGCGCCCGCTTTGACGTACCCATTGAACCGACGGTCGAACCACGCGGGTGCCGCTGCGGCGACGTGCTGCGCGGCGCCATCACGCCGAGCGACTGCCCGCTGTTCGGCCACGCATGTACGCCCGAACATCCCGTCGGACCGTGCATGGTGAGCTCCGAAGGTAGCTGCGCGGCGTACTACCGCTACCGCGACCATTAGGTTCCGCCGTTCTAACGAACGGCGGACCGGTCGACGCTGCGCCTCACCCATATAATTCCACCCACGATTGGAGTTTTCGATATGTCCCGTACTGCCACCGATAGCACTGTCCTGCTGGGCCACGGCTCCGGCGGCCAGATGATGAAGCGCATTATCGATGAGGTCTTTCTGGATGCCTTTGGGTCGCCCGAGCTGCTTGCGGGCAACGATGCCGGTGTCGCCGCGCTGCCCGCAAGCGGGCGAATCGCCATGTCGACCGACAGCTTTGTGGTAACGCCGCAGTTCTTCCCCGGCGGCAATATCGGCCGCCTCGCCGTATGCGGAACCGTCAACGACGTCGCGACCTCGGGCGCTAACGTGCGCTACCTCTCATGCGGCTTTATCCTCGAAGAGGGCTATCCCATGGACAAGCTGCGCCAGATTGTGCAGACCATGGCCGAAACGGCACATGAGGCAGGTGTGAAGATTATCACCGGCGACACCAAGGTGGTCGAGCGTGGCGGTGCCGACGGCGTCTACATCAATACCGCCGGCGTGGGCGAGGTGCCCGCAGGCGTGACGCTCAGCGGTGCCAACTGCCGCCCCGGCGACGTCATCCTGGTATCGGGTACGCTAGGCGACCACGGCATCGCCATCATGAGCCAACGCGAGGGCCTGGCGTTTTCGAGCGCCATCGAAAGCGACGCCGCACCGCTCAATCATCTGATTGCCGACGTGCTCGCCGCCGCCCCCGACACCCGCTGCTTCCGCGACCCCACGCGCGGCGGCCTGGCATCCACGCTCAACGAGTTTGCCCAGGCCAGCGGTGTTGCCATCGAGGTCAACGAGGATGCCGTGCCTGTGCGTCCCGACGTACAGGCCGCCTGTGAGATGCTCGGCTACGATGTGCTGCAGGTGGCAAACGAGGGCAAGATGGTTGCCGTCGTGCCGGCCGAGCAAGCCGATGCCGCGCTGAGCGCCATGCGCGCCGCCCGCTACGGCGAGAATGCCGCCATCATCGGTCGCGTGCTG
>DAWDYI010000006.1:4220-58623 GCA_052344885.1 Collinsella aerofaciens | reverse complement strand
AGGCGAGGGGCGGGAGAGGGGTGGCTTGTGCGATGGGCGCGGCGCGGCCGCGCTTGGCCAACGGTGCCTTGGCACATCCTCGGCAGCTTGCCCTAGAGCTTGTGGTGGCGCTCTTCTTTGCGCTCCTCGGCTGCCTGCTCCTCCTGCTTAAAAGCGGGGTCGTCGGGGGTGACCAGTTCGTCCTCGTGCGTGCGCTTGTTGTAATGGTGGCGCAGCACGGGTTCAAACAGGTGCAGGTGCTTGGCAAAGGCCGCCGAGCCAATGGCAAGCACGGTAAAGATGAGCACGCGCATGGGCACCTCGACCTGATTGATGGCGGCGGCGCCGGCCGAAAGCATAATGCACCAGGCATAGATGAGCAGCACAGCCTGTTTTTGGTTGTAGCCTTCTTGGATCAGGCGGTGGTGGATGTGGCCCTTGTCGGCCTGCCCGATGCTAATGTGGGCGCGCTTGCGGCGCACGATGGCGCTAAACGTGTCGATGATAGGCACGCCGGCAACGATGAGCGGGATGATAAGCGAGGTGAGTGCGGCGGTGCGGCTCACGTTGAGCAGCGAGATGGAGCCCAGCGCAAAGCCCAGCAGCAGCGACCCCGAGTCGCCCAAGAAGATGCTTGCGGGGTTGAAGTTGTAGTGCAAAAAGGCTAGACAGGCGCCAAAGAGCGCAATAGAGAGCGCGGCGGCGTCGATGCGGCCCGAGAGCACGGCCATTGAGAACATGGTGAATGACGCGATGCCGCAGATGCCCGTGGCCAAGCCGTCGAGGCCGTCGATGAGGTTAATGATGTTGGTGAATGCCACCAGATAGATCACGGTGATGGGGTAGGCGAGCCATCCGAGCATGATCTCGCCGGGGGCAAACGGGTTGACGATGACGCCGATTTTTAGGCCGCCGATACAGGCGATAAGCGCGGCGAGGACTTGTCCGGCCAGCTTTTGCTTGGGCGTGAGCTGGAAGACGTCGTCGATAGCGCCGGTCGCAAAGATGACGGTAAAGGAGAGCGCCAGCATGGGATAGCTAATGTGAAGGCGCGGGTGCGGCACCAGGACGGGTGGCCAGCCTAGGTACCAGGTGCCTAGGATTTGCACAATGCAGGCAACGACCAGGCCCAAAAACACCGCCGCTCCGCCCAAACGTGGGATGGGCTTGGTGTTGATGCGGCGCTTAGAAGGATAGTCGACGGCATCGAGCTTAATTGCCAAGCGCTTGACCAGGGGCACCGCGAGGAAGGTCGTGATAAAGGCCGCCGCTGCCACGCATAGGTACGGTATGTAGCTCGGGGATGAAGCCATGAATCTAAAAACCGCCAAGCGTCGAAGGAAAAGGTCAGAAGAACGCCATGCGCAAAGGGCATAGCCGAACCATAATACTCGACCAAGGGGGGTGCATGGAATTGCACGCAGCGATAATCACGCGCTTACCAGATATTGGGATGTTGTCGATAGCTTGTCGGGATGCCGGCGGGGATTCATATGGACTGTAATGGTGATTTTCGGCAAAAGAAAACCACCCCCCACGTTACGAAAATGAACCCACCTAAAACAGGTGGGTGCCCTCATCGACTGTTCCAGCGTCCTTAACAACGAAGGATACCTGTACTAGGTACGACTGTGTGGGCTCCCTAAATAAACGCGACGGTTCACCCAGTTGCTCCGCGGGGGGCGGAATACCTACATCATAAAGCGGCACTTTATCGATTCCAGTCTTGACATTACAAAAATCGTGTCGGACGATTACGGCGCCTTAGGCTTGGAGCCGTCTGCGCGGTCCGGGCCTTAATGTTTGAGCTGCTGAATCGTTGTTTTGGAGCATGTTTTTATGCCGACGTCGTTGACCGAACTTTTTTCGCCCGCCTGCCATTTGTGTCCGCGCCGTTGCGGTGCGGCGCGTGATGAGGGTGCGCGTGGCGTATGCGGTGCCGACGACACGCTTAAGGTCGCTCGCGCGGCGCTTCATATGTGGGAGGAGCCGCCTATCTCGGGCGAAGCCGGTTCGGGCACGATCTTCTTTAGCGGCTGCTCGCTTAAATGTATCTACTGCCAGAATCACGAGATCTCGACCGGCAATTTTGGGCTTGAGATTTCGCCTGAGCGCCTGGTCGAGATTATGCTGGAACTGCAGGACCAGGGTGCCAACAACATCAATTTGGTGACGGCGACGCACTATGCGCACCTATTGCCTGCCGCGATTGTCGCAGCGCGGGAGCGCGGGCTGGACATCCCGATTGTCTACAACACGAGTGGTTACGAGCGCGCGAGTGCCGTGGCGGCGCTGGGCGACCTGGTCGATGTGTGGCTCACCGACTTTAAATATGCCGATGCTGGGCTTGCGCAGTCGCTTTCTCATATTAAGGATTACCCGCGCGTGGCCGTGTCGGGCCTGGCACAGATGGCGTGCGAGATCGAGCGCCGCGGGGGAGAGCTGGTGGACGAGGACGGGCTCATGAAGCGCGGCATCATCGTGCGCCACCTGGTGCTGCCGGGGCATGCGGACGATTCGTGCCGCGTTCTGGACCTGGTGTGGCAGACGGTGGGCGACGTGCCGATCTCGGTCATGAACCAGTACACGCCCAATGCCCTCATGCGCGAGCAGGGCGGCGATCTGGCGCGTGCCGTGACGCGCGAGGAGTACGAGCAGGTGCTCGACCATGCCGATGACTTGGGCTTTACGACGATGTTCTGGCAAGAGGGCGGCGCTGTAGATGAGAGCTTCACCCCGGCCTTCGACACCACCGGCGTCCTTACCAGCGAAAAGTAGCACGTTCGCCGATGATTTTTCTGGGACGGGGATTAAAAAATCATCGAGAGGATCGCCTGTTCGAAAAGTTGTCAAAATAGCCGCGCCCCAAAAAGACTGGTTATTGGGCGTTGACAGTTGGCGAGCCGTAGGTAAAATATCGACTTGTCCTGGGGACGTAGCTCAGTTGGGAGAGCGCTGCCGTCGCATGGCAGAGGCCGAGGGTTCGACTCCCTTCGTCTCCACCCTTGGATTTGATAAGCCGCTGACATTGTGTCGGCGGCTTTTTTTAAAAGAAAGGGCTATACCATGGCCGAGCTTGAGTCCCAACCATTGTCCGACGAGGAGCGCGCCGAGTTGGAAGAGCTCCGCGCTGAGAAGGCCCGCCGCGAGGCTCGGGAAGAGGCCCGTCGCGAGCGTGAGGAGCTGACTGCCCTGCGTGCCGAGCGTGCGAAGGCCGAGGAGGCCGCCTCGAACGCCGCATCCGAGCGCAAGCCCGCGCCCGCACCCAAGCCCGCTGCTGCGAAGCCTGCACCTGCCGCGCCCAAACCTCAGCCTAAAAAGGCCGCTCGTCTTAAGTCCGTCGAGCCCAAGCCGAGCCGTGACGAGATGACCTTTGCCCAGCGCATGGTTACCTCCAAGGAACCTACGGGCGAGAACGAGATCCCTGGCATGGCGCCGGCTCAAAAAATCATCATTGTCCTTGCCCTCATCGCGTTTGTCATCTTTATGGGCTACACGATCCTGACCAGCATGGGCCTGCTCTAACCGATTTGCATCGGGCGTCATGTCCGCATGCTCTGCTCTCGTCCAGCCCTCAAATTCTGCACCACACATCCGAAAGGTCGCCCCATGGCTTTGACCGACATCTCGCATCCCACCGACATTGCAATGCTCACCGATCTGTACGAGCTCACTATGGCCCAGGGCCTGTGGGAGAGCGGCAAGGCCAATGAGCAGGGTTGTTTTACCGCGTTTTACCGCGACCATCCCTTTGGCAGCGCTTATGCCGTCATGTGCGGCACCGCCGAGTTGCCCGAGCTGGTCGAGAACCTGCGCTTTACGCCCGAGGATATCGACTACCTCGCATCGCTTGAGGCCCCGGCCGGCGGCGCGATGTTCAAGTCCGCATTCCTCGACTACCTGCGCGATTTTCGTGCGCATGTAAATATCGACGCCGTGCCCGAGGGCGAGCTCGTCTTTCCGCGCGAGCCCATGGTGCGCGTCACCGGTCCTGCGCTCGAGTGCCAGCTGCTCGAGACGGCGCTGCTCAACATCGTCGGGTTCCAAACGCTTGTCGCCACCAAGACGGCGCGCGTGGTGCTCGCCGCCGACGGTCGCCCTGTGGCGGAGTTTGGCCTGCGCCGAGCCCAGGGTCCCGATGGCGGCCTGGCCGTTGCGCGCGCGAGCTACGTTGCCGGCTGCTCCTCTACGTCCAATGTGCTCGCCGGCCGCCGCTACGGTATTCCCGTCTTTGGCACGCATGCGCACAGCTGGGTGATGAGCTTCGATTCCGAGCTCGAGGCCTTCCGTGCCTTTGCCAAATCGAGCCCCAAGAACTGCACGCTGCTCATCGACACCTATGACGTGCGCGAGGGCTGCGAACATGCCATTACGGTTGCCAAGGAGATGGAAGCGGTGGGCGAGCGCCTGTCGGCCATTCGCATCGACTCCGGCGACCTCGCCAAGCTCTCCAAGTATGTTCGCGGCCGTTTTGATGCCGAGGGCCTGCCCTATGTGGGGATCTCGGTTTCCAACGATCTGGATGAGTACACGATTCAGTCGCTGCTCGACCAGGGCGCGCCCATCGACAGCTTTGGCGTGGGTACCAAGCTTGCGACCTGCTATGACCAGCCGGCGCTGGGCGGCGTGTACAAGCTTTCCGCCCGCCGTGCGAGCGAGGCAGATCCATGGACGCCGGTGGTCAAGCTCTCCGAGCAGCCCTACAAGCGCACGATCCCGGGCGTGCAACGCGTGCGTCGTTATTACGACGGTTTTGGCGGCCCGGTTTGCGACATGATTTACGACGAGGGCCATCTGGCGGGGGAGGGCGCCGCGCGCGGCAATACCCTCGTGGCCGTGAATGATGCCGCCCTGGTGACCGACGTGTCCGAACTTGAGTATCGCGAGCTGCTGGTGCCGATCGTGCGCGATGGCAGTGCGGTGGCTCCGCGTGAGAGCATCCAGGACGCGCGCGAGCGCTGTGCTTGGGCGCTCGATCATCTGGACGCAGCTTTCAAGCGCTTTCTGTACCCGCAGACCTATGTGGTGGGCATGGAGCAGGGCCTGGCTCAGGTGCGCGACGAGCTCGTGCGCAAGAACATGGCCGCGGCCTCGGCTTTCCCCTGGGCAAAATGATCCGCATGCGACGGAGGAAAACGTATCATTTTCTCGCTCGCCCGTTCGCCCGTTCGCTGAACAGTCGATTGGTTTGACGTATGACGACTTCTTATAAAACGATGGTGGTAAAGATCGGTTCGTCCACGGTGGTGGGCGCCGACGGCAAGGTCAACCGCGCCTTTATCGGCGGGCTTGCCGATCAGGCCGCAGCGCTGCGCAAGCTCGGCTGGCGTCTGGTCGTGGTGAGCTCGGGCGCTATCGCCTGTGGCTATCCCGTGCTGGGCTTCGACCGTAAGCCGGTCGGCGACCTGCCGAGCCTGCAGGCCTGCGCTTCGGCCGGCCAGTGCATTATCTCGTCGGCCTACGACGAGGAGTTTCATGCGCGCGACCTGCTCACCTCGCTCGTGCTGCTCACGCGTCACGACACGGCGCGCCGTACGTCCTACCTGCACGCGCGCGACGCCCTGCTGCGCCTGGTGAAGCTTGGCGTGGTGCCGGTCGTCAACGAGAACGATACCGTTACCGTCGATGAGATCAAGTTCGGCGACAACGACACACTGGCGGCGCTTGTGAGCTGCCTGGTTTCTGCCGATCTGTGCGTGACGCTCTCGGACATCGATGGCCTCTATACTGCCAATCCGCATGAGGACCCCACGGCCGAGTTTGTTCCTGTCGTGCATAAGATCGATGCCAAGATTATTGCCTCGGCGGGCGATTCTTCCACATCGGTGGGCACGGGCGGCATGATTACCAAGATTCGCGCGAGCCGCATCCTGATGACGGCGGGCATTCAGAGCGTGATTTGCTCGGGCGAGGAGCCCGATGCGCTCGTGCGCCTCGCCCGCGGCGAGAGCGTGGGCACGCTGTTCGATCCGCCGGCGGAGCGTCTGGACATCGCACCCCGCAAGCTGTGGATCGCACTGGGCGACAAGGCGCATGGCTCGGTGACGGTCGATGATGGTGCTGCGAAGGCGCTGGTCAGCCGTGGCTCTTCCCTGCTTGCGGTGGGTATTCGCGAGGTCGATGGCCAGTTTGCCGAGGGCGATGTGCTCGACGTGTGCGACCCGAGCGGTATGGTTGTCGCCCGCGGTATCGCCGAGGCCGATTCGGACGTGCTGGAACTTGCTGCCGGTCGCCGCCAGGACCAGATCGCCAGCAACCGCCTGCTCGCTAACCTGGCCGAGAAGCCGGCGATACACAGGGATAACTTGATCGTATTTGCATAAAGAAAGACAGCGCTGCGGATCGTTTCCCGCAGCGCTGTCTTTCTCGTGCCGGCACCTGGGGACGTTTCTTTTGTGCCGGCAGGTGGGGACACTCCTTTGCTAGAAGATTCGGCGCAGGTCTCCGCGGTTGAGGGCCTCGTCGAAGAGGTGCTTGAATACCACGCTGCCGTGCAGGCCGTCGTGCTCGAACTCGTTGGTCACCCAGGCATGCGAGTTGCCCACGCGGCTGAGCGTATCAAGCTGCAGGCCCGAATCCACGTACATGTCGTCGAAATACACCGCGGCCTGCAGGGGCACCTCGTTGCACGCCAGTCGCTGCGGGTCGTAGATCTTGTCCCAGCTGGTGTCTTCCATCAGCAGGTCCATGGCGGGCTTGAACGGCATAAGCTCGGGCATCTGCTCAAACATCCACGGGAACATGGCCTCGCCGGTAAACATGAGCGGGCGCGCGAGTGTGTCGAACTCGGCACGATGGGCCTTCTCCTCTGCTGCGGCCCAGCGAATGGGCATGGTGTCGCCGTCGGCGTAGATAAACTCCTGCAGTGTCCAGTACAGCGGGTTCGTGCGTGTGTTGGTGCGCTCGAAGGCGCGCATCAAAAAGCTGTCGGATACCGAGGAGCCGCAGCTCAGCGTACCGTCGCCAGTAACAAAAGCGTGATCGATAGTCCAATGCATGCGCTCAAAGCTCGGCTTCATGCCAAAGTCGCTGCCCATGAGCTGTAGGCGCTCGACCGTCATCGGCGAGCCGTCGGGCAGCACGGGCTTCTGTGCCTCGAGCGCATCGGCCAGGGCTGCCACGCGCTCGACGTCGGCGGGGTAGCGGTCGTAATACTGCTGCGTCTTGGCGGCCATGCGCGGGAAGGTGTGCGCGTAGACCTCGCTGGCGCTCGCCGGCACGTGGGGGATGCCGCCGCAGGTAAAGCTCGCCGCCACGCCCTCGGGGAAGAGCGACAGATAACTCAACGTCAAAAAGCCGCCGTAGCTCTGGCCGAGCGTGACCCAGGGCTTGCCGCCAAAGCCCACCAGACGCAGGTACTCAAAATCGCGCACGATGGAGCTGGCGAGGTGGCGCTTGAGGAAGTCGGCCTGCGAGCGTGCTGTATCGGCGCCGGCGGCCGTTGCGCGATCGCCCAGTGCCTTGATCGTGCGTCCGTCCACGCAGCTACTGCGTCCGGTGCCGCGCTGGTCGGGAAGGACCACGCGGAAGTGCTTGACGGCCTCCTCGATCCAGCCGTCGCTTGTAGGCGACAGCGGACGCGGGCTCTCGCCGCCGGGGCCGCCCTGCAAAAACAGGAGCAGCGGCAGATCGTCGTTGATGCGGTCAGGCGCGCAAACCACGCGGTAGAAGAGCTTGATGCTCTCGGGCGCGCCGGCGATTGGTGCCGGCATAGCGCCGCGGCGCATGGTGCTGCCGACGGCCAGGAGCATCGGCTCCAGGCCGCGCCAGTCAAGGGGGACGTCGATGCTGTGGTCCTCGACATAAAGGCCGGGGACGTGGTACGAAGTGATGAGGGCCATGTGAGTCTTCCGTTCGTTGCGGTGTTTCGGGTTGACCAATTCTACCGCCGCGGGCGAGGCCATGCGCAAATCGGCTACCATGGTTGCAAACTTCTAGGAGAAAGGGCCGCCCATGTCGGTCGATATAGCCACGTATGTCCACGATCTTGCCGTTGCCGCCAAGGCAGCGTCGGCCTCGCTTGCCACGGCGAGCGATGAGCAGCGTCAGGAGGCCGTGCGCGCCATGGCCGCAGCACTGCGCAACGGTGTTGACTCCATCGTCGCCGCTAACGAGCTCGATATGTCCGCCGCACGCGATGCGGGCACTTCGGCCGGTCTGCTCGACCGTCTGCTGCTGACGCCTGAGCGCGTCGAGGGCATGGCCGCCGGCCTGGAAAAGCTCGCCGAGCTGCCCGATCCCGTCGGCCGCGTGCTCGACCACCGCGTGCTTGCGAGCGGTGTGGACCTGACCCGCGTGAGCGTGCCGTTGGGCCTGGTCGCCATGGTCTACGAGGCGCGCCCCAACGTGACGGCCGACGCCGCAGGCATCTGCATCCGTACCGGCAACGCCTGCATTCTACGCGGCGGCTCGCTGGCCTATCACTCGTGTGCCATGATCGCCGAGCTGCTGGCCGATGCGCTCGAGGCCAAGGGCTTCCCGCGCGAGGCCGTGTCGATGATCGAGTCCACCGACCGCGAGGCCACCGGCGAGCTCATGAAGCTCCGCGGTATTGTCGACGTACTCATTCCGCGCGGAGGTGCAGGCCTGATCCAGCGCTGCGTGCGCGAGTCGCTTGTGCCGGTGATCGAGACGGGCACGGGCAACTGCCACATCTACGTGCATGAATCCGCCGACTTTGATAAGGCGCTCAACATTATCGTTAATGCCAAGACCCAGCGCGTAGGCGTGTGCAATGCCGCCGAGTCGCTGCTGGTCGACCGTGCTGTGGCCGATGCGTTTTTGCCCGCGGTCGTGACCGTGCTGCATGACCACAGCGTGCTCATTCACGGCGACGAGGCAACCTGCGCCGCATGCGCCGATGCCGGGCTTGCCGAGGGTGATGACTACGTTGCCGCGACTGAGGAGGACTGGGGTCGCGAGTATCTGGCGCTCGAGATGAGCGTGAAGGTCGTGGCGAGCGAGGACGAGGCCATCGCACACATCAACCGCTACGGCACGATGCACTCCGAGGCCATCGTTGCCGAGGACACGGATGCTTGCGAGCGCTTCCTGGATGCGGTCGATGCCTCGGCCGTGTACGCCAACGCCAGCACGCGCTTCACCGACGGCGGCGAGTTTGGCCTGGGCGCCGAGATCGGCATCTCGACCCAAAAACTCCACGCCCGTGGCCCCTTTGCCGCCGAGGCCCTCACCACCTACAAATACAAGCTCCGCGGCACCGGCCAGGTCCGCCCCTAAACCCCTCGTAAACGAAAACCACCACAAAGGTGCCTGTCCCCTTCGTGGTGGTTTTAGGTGGCGTGGGCGGTTAGGCCTGGAAGGTATCGCGGTCGGGGGCGAAGGACTGCATGGCCGCGATGGTGCGGTCAAAGAGCTCGGGGAGCTCCCAGCCCAACATCTCGGCGCCCTGCGAAATCACGTCGCGCGAGCAGCCGGCGGCAAAGCACTTGTCCTTGAACTTCTTCTTGAGCGACTTGGTCGTAAAGTCCATAACGCTCTTGCTCGGGCGCATGATGACTGCAGCGCCGATCAGGCCGGTGAGCTCATCGCAGGCAAACAGGATCTTTTCCATCTGCAGCTCGGGCTTGGGCAGCGAGGTGTTGAAGTCGGACGTGTGCGTCTGGATGGCGCGAATGAGCTCTGGAGACGCACCTTCGCCCTTAAGAATCTCGGCAGCATAGATGGTGTGGTTCATGGGGTCGTCCTCATGCTCCTCCCAATCCAGGTCGTGCAGCAGACCGACGATGCCCCAAAACTCCTCGTTCTCGGGGTCGAACTCGCGCGCAAAGTAGCGCATAGTGCCCTCGACCGTCTCGCCATGGGTGATATGGAACGGGTCCTTGTTGTGCTCGTTGAGCAGTTCGAACGCGCGGTCGCGGGTGATTCCGGCGGTAAGCGGCTCTGCCATAGGAGACTCCTTGTGCTCGTGGGTATCGATAAGAATGAATACTACTAGAACAAGAAAACCACCACAAAGGTGTCTGTCCCCTTTGTGGTGGTTTTGGCGCGGTTGGGTTAGTTGAGGGCGGCTTGGGCTAGGCGGGCTTCGGCGGCCTCCTCGGTGACGCCCAAGGCCACGGCGAACTCCTCGATGGAGCGGCGCTTGGCTTCCTTGAGTACGCGCATGTAGTAGGAGCTGGGCTTTTTATCAGCTTCCTCGGCCTGGCGAATGCGGTACATCATGGTCTTTGCCACGCGGACCGTCTCGGGCGCGCCCAGCTTGAGCTGCTGCTTAAAGTGCGTCTCCTCAAGCGAGCTGTTGCGCTCGGTAAAGGTGTCGCACTCCAGCTCGTCATAGTGGCTCAGCAGGTGCTCGGCATCTTGCTGCGAGATGGCGGCGTGCAAACGGTCGGCCTGCGCCACGGGGTACATGAGGATCGTCTGCGCATGTCCCTGCTTGGTCTCGAGCAGCAGCATGGGCTGCGGTGTGTCGTCCCTAAAACCGACGACGGTGCAGACTCCCTGGCCCGGATGAATGACGTGTTGACCGATTGAGAACATGCTACCTCCAACTTATACGAATTTACGTATGTCTAGAATAACACGCTGACGTGCGCAAACCCTTACTTTATGCAGGAAAAGCACACAACTCTGATAGGTAAGAGTATTCGATAACAGACGCAGCTCATTCACACCTTTATGCATTTTCAACGCCTGCATAATCTGCGGGCAGACCGGCATCTTTGAGTGACTCCATACAAGCTGTAGTCAATTTTGTGCATATGCAATATCGATTGGCTTTACCCTGCGACAGTGCCCGTCGCTTGTGATAGAGTGCTACAAACTCTGGCTTTTGCCCTACGAGTGACCAAGAGCTCGGGGGCTTTAACACAAGGAGGATCTATGCCCGAGAAGATTGAAGAGCTGGTACGCGCTGCGCTTGCTGCGGCCCAGGAGGCCGGCGACCTTTCCGCATTTGAACTTGACGATTGCGCTATCGAGCGACCGGCTGACACTTCTCATGGCGAGTGGACCTCTACCATGGCCCTGAAGTCCGCCAAGCTGGCCCACTGCGCCCCGCGCAAGATCGCCGAGGCCATCGTTGCCCATATGCCCGAGGACCCCGCGATCGAGAAGGTCGAGATCGCAGGCCCCGGCTTCATCAACTTCTACCTCTCCGTTGCCGTCAAGAATGCCATCTTTGGCGAGGCTCGCGAGAAGGGTATGGACTTCGCTAAGTCCAACGTCGGTGGTGGCCTGAAGACCCAGGTCGAGTTCGTTTCCGCCAACCCCGTCGGCCCCATGCACATCGGCCACGGCCGCTGGGCCGCGCTGGGCGACTCGCTCTGCCGTGTTATGGACCACGCCGGTTACGACATCCAGCGTGAGTTCTACATCAACGACCACGGCTCTCAGATGAACACCTTCGGCAACTCCATCAGCACGCGCTATATGCAGCTTGCCGACATCATCGCCAAGCAGGGCGTGGATATCGACGAGGCTCACAAGCTGCTGATCGCCGACCGCGACGCTTTCGTTGCCGACGAGAACGACGAGCATCCCGAGACCCATCCGTACCAGGATAACTTTGCCGAGACCCTGGGCAAGGACTCCTACGGCGGCGACTACATCATCGACGAGGCCGCCGAGTTCTGGCGCACCGACGGCGATAAGTGGGTCAACGCCGATCCGCAGGAGCGCATGGAGGGCTTCCGCGAGCGCGGCTATGTAAAGATGGTCGACAACATTCGCGACCTTTGCCATGCCGTTAACTGCGACTTCGATCGTTGGTTCTCCGAGCGCTCGCTGTATGTGAAGGACACCGAGGGCGAGACCGCCGGCACCTCCGCCGTCGACCGCGCTTTTGAGAAGCTCGACAAGATGGGCTACCTCTACACCAAGGACGGCGCCCTGTGGTTCCGCTCCACCGACCTGGGCGATGACAAGGACCGCGTCCTGATCAAGTCCGACGGCGAGTACACCTACTTCGCCTCCGACGTTGCCTATCACTGGGATAAGTTCCAGCGCGTCGACCACGTCATCGACATCTGGGGCGCCGACCACCACGGCTACATCGAGCGCGTCCGCTGCGTCTGCGACGCTCTTGGCTATCCCGGCAAGTTCGAGGTTCTGCTGGGCCAGCTCGTCAACCTGCTGCGCAACGGCAAGCCCGTCCGTATGTCCAAGCGCAAGGGCACCATGGTGACCCTGCAGGAGCTCGTCGACGAGGTCGGCTCCGATGCCGCTCGCTACACGCTCATCTCCAAGAGCTCCAACCAGATGGTCGACTTCGATATTGAGGCCGTTAAGAAACGCGACAACTCCAACCCGGTGTACTACGTGCAGTACGCTCACGCCCGTGTGTGCTCCATCCTGCGCCGTGCCGCTGACGTTACGCCCGAGCAGGCTGACGAGATGGGCATGAAGGCCGTCGCCGCCAAGGTCATCGGTGAGAACGTCGATTACTCGCTGCTGACCGACCCGACCGAGCTCGCCCTTTCGCGTAAGCTCAACGAGCTCACCGACCTCATCGCCAGCTGCGCTCGCGACCGCGCCCCGTTCCGTCTGACGCACTTTGCTGAGGAACTCGCCGGCGACTTCCACAGCTTCTACGCTGCCTGCCAGGTTCTGCCGAGCGAGGGCCGTCCCGTCGACCCCGAGCTTTCGCGTGCCCGTCTGGCCGCTTGCGACGCCGTCCGCGTGACGCTCGCCCTGGTGCTCACCCTTGTTGGCGTTTCCGCGCCCGAGCAGATGTAATCTGCGAGTCATTTGACCGTACAGACTTGGTTTAACTAAGCCTTGAAAGCCCGATCTCCCACGGAGGTCGGGCTTTTTGCAAACGCCGACGTATTGACGAATTTGGAACTGCTGGAAATACGAAACTATGCCGGTTTACTACGATGAAATGAGAAATTCCAACCACGCCGGCTTTTCGCAAAAAGTGCAAGGCATCTACCTGCGGTTTTAGTTCAACAAGTTTCGGAGTGGTCGCGGTTGAGCGATTCATCGTAGTAAACCGCCATAGTTTTGGCGGAGGCAGTCAGATTTGTGGGTGTTAAACCAAAGAGTGTCCCTTTTGACTAGTCGTTTAAGAGCGTTCCCAATGACTAAGTTGCAGGTGGCGGCGGTTGTGTTACACTAACGCTGCGTATATGGCGCAATCATCTCGATACAGATCAATGATGTCCGTCGTTTTGAACGGAACTAGACTGTTTAGCCGCCCTGAAGGTTTATGCAGGGAGCATGTGATCACAGGGCTTGAAAAGAAAGTTGAGCAAACACTGTGTCTGATCAACAGCAAGAAAACGAAATAACGACGACGCAAGCCGCTCCCGCTGCACCGGTTGCGTCGGACCAAGTCGCGGCGCCCGCGCAAACGTCGGCTCCTGAGACGCCTAAGGCTGCAACGGCTGAGAAGGCCGTGCCTGCAACTGGTGAGGAGGCTGCTCCGGCAAAGCCCAAGCGTACGCGCCGCACGGCCAAGCCTGCTGCTGACGGCGATGAGGTCACCAAGCCCAAGCGCCGTACCACGCGCACGACGCGCGTCAAGCGCACCGTTGCAGCTGACTCCTCGGCGCCGATTTCCGATGAGGTCGCGCAGGCACGTGCGTTGGCGCAGATTAGCGAGGCTCAGGTGGTGCGCGCCCGCCGTCGTGCTGCCGAGCGCGAGGCCGCGGCTCTGACCGAGCTTGCAGCTCCGTCTGTGCCCGAGACGCCTGCCGCCACCGAGACCCCTGTCGCCGACCAGCCGACCGAGAAGCCGGTACCGCGCACACGCCGTCGCACGGCTGCTAAGGCCGAGCAGGTTGCCGATCAGGTAACCCCCGAGCTCACTGAGGCTTCGGTCCGTTCCGCGGCAGGGGAGGGCACATCGCCTGTTGAGCCCGCTGCGCCTGTCGAGGCCAGCGAAGTTCCCGTTGTCGATCCGGCTTTGCGCCCGCACCGTCGCGGTCGCAAGCCCAAGGCTTTCGTCGAGGCCGAGAAGGCCGCAGCCGCAGCCGCCGCCGCTCGGGATGCTGCGGCGACCGCCGAGCCTGCAACCGCTGCCGACGCGCCCGTCCAGGATGCTACGACTTCCGAGGCCGTTTCTGCCGATGTCGAGCCCGCCGACGTCCGTCCTGGTCGCAGCCATCGTACTGCTGCTAAGCGCACGTCCAAGGCCAAGGCTGCCAAGAAGGGTGCGTCCGAGGTTTCCGCCGAGACGACCGCCGATGCATCGACTGATGCCGCCGAGCCCCAAGACGTCGAACAGTCTGCGTCCGAGAAGCCCAAGCGCGGTCGCAAGAAGTCCGCTAAGGCCAAGGCCGTCGAGCAGCATGCCGAGGCCGAGCCGCAGGGCGATTCCAATGCCGAGGCCAGCGATGATGCTTCGGCTAACGAAGACGCCTCCGCAACCGATGGCACCGCCCCCGTCGAGACCGAAGAGAGCGCTCGCCCCAACCGCCGTCAGCACAAGCGCAACGACGAGCGTAATGACCGCAACGAGCGCAAGGACGAGCGTAACAACGATCGCCGCAACCGTCAGCGCGACCGCAAGCAGCGCAATAAGGAGCGCAATGCCGCTCCGACTGAGCCCACGCTTTCGCGCGAGGAGCTCGCGGCCATGAAGGTCGCCGAGCTGCGCGAGAAGGCCAAGGAGTTCGAGATCGAGACGACCGGCAAGAAGAAGGCCGAGCTCGTCGAGGAGATCTACACTACCGCCGCAAAGGCCGAGGGTTTCCGCGATATCAAGGGCATTCTGCAGATTCGCCCAGACAGCTCCGGCATCATCCACGCCCATGGCTACATGAAGTCCAACGACGACGCCTTCGTGCCCGCATACCTCATCCGTTCCGCGCGTCTGCGCACGGGCGATGTCATCGAGGGCTCGCTGCGTCCTTCGCGCGGCGGCGACAAGCGCGCCGGCCTCGCCAAGATCACGACCGTCAACGGCATGGATCCTGAGCAGATTCGCAATCGCCCCAAGTTCGGCGACCTCACCCCGGTCTATCCCAACGAGCCGCTGCGCATGGAGCATGGCAAGGATTCCATTACCGGTCGTGCCATCGACATCGTGTCGCCGATCGGCAAGGGTCAGCGTGGCCTGATTGTGTCCCCGCCTAAGGCCGGCAAGACGACGATCCTCAAGAAAATCTGCCAGTCTATCTCGATTAACAACCCCGAGGTGCACCTCATCTGCCTGCTCGTCGACGAGCGCCCCGAAGAGGTCACCGATATGCAGCGTTCCATCAAGGGCGAGGTTGTGGCGTCGACCTTCGATATGCCCGCCGACAACCACACTCGCGTGGCAGAGCTCGTCATCGAGCGCGCCAAGCGCATCGTGGAACTGGGCGGCGATGTTGTAGTTGTGCTCGACTCCATCACGCGTCTTGCCCGCGCCTACAACTTGGCGGCGCCCGCCTCAGGCCGCATCCTTTCGGGCGGCGTTGATTCGGCGGCACTGTATCCGCCCAAGCGTTTTCTGGGTGCAGCCCGCAATATCGAGAACGGTGGCTCGCTCACCATCCTGGCCTCCGCACTCATCGATACCGGTTCCAAGATGGACGAGGTCATCTTTGAGGAGTTCAAGGGTACCGGCAACATGGAGCTCAAGCTCGACCGCGACCTGGCCGATCGCCGCATTTTCCCGGCCATCGACCCTGTTGCCTCGGGTACGCGCAACGAGGACCTGCTGGTCGACGAGCAGATGCGCCCGTTTGTCTTTGGTCTGCGTCGCATCCTCGCCGGCATGAACAATACCGAGCGCGCGGCCGCATCGTTTATCAAGGGCCTCAAGGGCACCAACACCAACCAGGAGTTCCTGGTGCGTTCGGCCAAAAAGCATAGCGACTACGAGCAGACGTTCTAAGTCGTCAACCGCACGCGGCGTTATTGCCGGCGCGATGAAGGGTCGGGGCTTGCGCCTCGGCCCTTTTTATATCGCCACTCGGCGCCAGTTATCGACCATAAGACTGGCAAGCAGCAGGTTTCCCGTTTCAATCCGACATCGTCGCTTGCAATCGACAGGGCGGTTTCGCATAATAGCTTTTAAGCTTCGCGACGGAAAACGCAGATGAAACGAACCATATACCGTTGCTTTGGGGCATAGCCCCGCTTCATCTTCTCTCGCGCAGCCAACTGAATGATGCGATTTGGGTGCTGGAAGATGGGGAGAGCTCATGGCTTCTTCTGATGCAACACAACGAGCAGTCCTTGCCGGACTTTCGTGCGGGATCGGCCTGGCCGCCCCCGTGGTTATGTATGCCGCGACGCTGCCGTTTTCGTCGGTGAACGAGACGGTCGTGGCGGGTGCGGTTCCCTTCGCCGTGGGCGCGGTGGCGGGCGTGGGTATCTATGCCGCCTCGCTGGGCATCTCCGAGTACCGTGCGCAGCGTGAAGAGCGTCTGTTCCAGCCCGATGCCATGGGCGGTGCTGCCAATCTCAATCAACATCAAAGTGAGTTCAAGACCGCCTCGATTCCGGCTCAGCAGCAGGATGCGACTCCTTACGCTGCGGCTTCTGCTTCTCAGGCTCAGGCGGAGCAGTCTACCTCGGCATACCTTTCCGGCCTGACTGGTGCGTTCCAGCGCCGTCATGCCGATGATGGTGTCCCTACCATCGCTCGAGCCGCAGATGCTATGGACGAGGCCGAGGCTTGGTCCATGATCGACAGTATGCTCGACGACGATTCGCCGGTGAGCTGCGACCCTGCACACTCGCGCGACGTCTATCAAGTCGCCATCGACGAGCTTACCAACGGCGGGCAGACCGGCTCCTTCAATCGTGACGACATCGCCGCCGCGGCGCGCGCCGTGTCGGGCTCCCAGGCCGCCCCTGCGGGCAGCACGGCGGCTTTCGTGGCACTCGTTGCCAACGCGGCAGCCAATAACGCCTACAACGCTACCTCGGGCGACGCGAACGCTTCTGCCGATTATTCGTACGTTGATGAAGCCATTACCGCGGACGAGGAGGCCGTTGCCGCCCGCCGTGCCGCCGAGAGCTCGCTTTGGGGCGCTCCTGCTCAGCAGCAGGCGGCTGAGGCTGCGCCGTACAACGCAAACCTCGCCAGCATGCCTATCATCTCCGGTGCCGCGGACATCGATCTTGACGACCTCGATGAACCTGCAGCCATCACCGCATCGATTGATGCCCAAGATCGCATCGACACCGGCGACCTTCCGGACGCCTCGCTCGAGGTCGATGTCCCCATGGCCGATTACTCGGGCCACGAGGACATGTGGGCCGCCGCCACCGCGATTCTGGATGAGATTGACGAGCCCGCTCCTGTTGCAGTCCCCACTCCCGTCGCTGCCCCTCAGCCTGCTGCTCCCGCCTATGTCGGCCGTCACAGCGCTGTGTTCCCCGAGGATACCGCCCGTATCTCGCGCGAGAGCATCGAGCGGGCCGAGGCTATTGCCGCCGGCATTATGGAAAATCGTCGTCACGAGCGCGTCAATCAGATCCTCGAGGAAGAGATCGAGCGCCTGCAGTCCTCTACCGCCAAGCGTACGGGCCGTGCCTATCTGAGCGTTATCGAGGGCGGTACCGCCAGCTTCGCGCCGCTCCGCGCGGAGGCATAACTTCTGCATGGTTAAGATCAATCGAAAATGGGCGGTCGTGACCTGCCTGATGGCGCTCTTGATCTGGGGCAATTCGCTGGTTCCCGGCTCGGGGTCGGGCTCGCTGAGCCTAACGGTCATGGAAGCTATCCGCGGTTTCCTGCACGGCGTGGGACTTCCATATGAATGGGTGACCAACTTTGTTGTTCGCAAGTGCGCGCATTTTACCGAGTATATGGTGCTCGGCATCCTGGCAACGCACGCTTTTGATTTTGAGGGCCGGCACACCTTTGACGTGCTGCTGCCCACGGCGGTGTTCCTGCTGCTGATTCCCTCGATCGACGAGACGATTCAGCTCTTTGTGCCGGGACGCGCCGGCATGATCACCGATGTGATGATCGACTGCTGTGGAGCGGCAATGGGCGTTGTGCTCCGATATCTCTTACGGTCGCTGATGTACGCCAAAAAGGCCGCCTAGGACGTATTGTTTGGTCCTAGGCGGCCTTTTTTATTTGAGGGCTTATATGAGGCGTGGTGGCGTCGTTCCATTGGTCGGATTTGCTGGGCGCGCCACGCCCCGTGGGTGCGTCTGTTACTGAAGCGCCTGTGCGCCCAGGGCAAGGCAACCCATGATGCCCTGCTTGCCCTCGAGGCTGTTGTTGACAATGTAGGTATCGATGTCGTTGACCTCGGGCGTGACGATATAGCCGTTGAGCATTTCGGCACATTTCTTGCGTGCGAGCGGCACGATGGGGGTGTGGTCGGCCACGCCGCCGCCGATGATGATCTTTTGCGGCGCGTAGCACAGCGTGTAGGTCATGAGCGCCTGTGCCAGATAGCCGGCGAGCAGGTCCATGGCCTCCGGGTCATCGGCCATGTCTCCGGCGCTCTTGCCATCCCAGCGCTTTTTAACGCCGGGGCCGGCGATGAGGCCCTCGAGACAGTTGTCGTGGAAGGGGCAGGCGCTGTGCTCGCCAATGGTGTCGCGCGGGTCGCGCGTGACCAGGATGTGGCCGGCCTCGGGATGCATCATGCCGTGCACGAGCTTACCGCCCGAGAGCACGCCGGCGCCCACGCCGGTGCCGATGGTCAGGTAGACCACGTCGGTGAGGCCCTTGGCGCAACCAAACGTGACCTCGCCCAGGCAGGCGACGTTGACGTCGGTATCGTAGCCGCAGGGGATATTGAGCTCGTTTTGGATAGTGCCCAGCAGGTCAAAGTAGCGCCATGCCGTTTTGGGCGTCTCCAGGATCTTGCCGTATTGGGGCGAGGCAGGGTTGACTGCGGTGGGGCCAAAGGCGCCGATGCCCAGCGCGGCGATGCCCTTGTCGGCAAACCATGCGTTGACGGCCTCAACGGTCTCCTGCGGGGTCGTGGTCGCGATCTGCTCGCGCTCTAGGACCGTACCGTCCGCATAGCCCGTGGCGCAGACCATCTTGGTGCCACCGGCCTCGAGCGCTCCGATAAGCTGCTGCTCTGCCATAGTATTCCTCTCTCTGGGACGAGTTGCTCCGTGACTAAAGTATAGAGCTCTAAACTATTTAAGAAAGCGCTATAGAAAGAAGCCTCGCAACGCGGCGGGCGGTGCGGGGCTTCTTTGGTTGCTTTAGTTGCCGGGCCGTCCTTACCCGCGCGGCTTGATTTTATCACGTAGCGACTTGAGGTTCTCCAGCGCCGCGTTAAGCGTCTCGTCTCGCTTGGCAAAGTGGAAACGAATCAGATGGTTGACGGGCTCGCGGAAGAAGCTCGAGCCGGGCACGGCGCCCACGCCCACCTTAGACGCGAGGTCCTCGCAGAATTCGAGGTCGCTGTCATAGCCAAACTCAGAGATGTCCATCATGACGTAGTAGGCGCCCTGCGGCACGTTGTGCGTGAGGCCGATGCTGCCGAGTCCCTGACAGAACAGGTCGCGCTTGGCGGTGTAGAGGTCGAGGACCTCCTGGTAATAGCTGTCGTCGAAGTTGAGGGCGGTGACGACAGCTTCCTGCAGGGGAGCGGCGGCACCCACGGTGAGGAAGTCGTGGACCTTCTTGATGCGCTCGGTGATCTGGGCCGGGGCAATGGTGTAGCCCAGACGCCAGCCGGTGATGGAGTACGTTTTGGACAGCGAGCTGCAGCTGATGGTTCGCTCGAACATGCCGGGCAGCGTGGCCATATAGACGTGCTCGTGGGGCGCGTAGACGATGTGCTCGTACACCTCGTCGGTGATGCAGTAGGTGTCGTACTTTTTGCAGAGGTCGGCGATAAAGGTGAGCTCCTCGCGCGTAAAGACCTTGCCGCAAGGGTTGGAAGGGTTGCACAGGACGATGGCCTTGGGGTCGTTGTCGCGGAAGGCCGCCTCGAGTGTCTCGCGGTCAAAGTCGAATGTGGGCGGGTTGAGCGGCACGTAGATAGGCTCGGCACCCGAAAGGATCGTGTCGGCGCCGTAGTTCTCGTAGAACGGCGAGAAGATGACGACCTTGTCTCCGGGGTTCGTAACCGTCATCATGGCGGCCATCATGGCCTCGGTGGAGCCGCAGGTGACTACGATATTCTCGTTGGGGTTTACCGACATGCCCATAAAATGCTCCTGCTTGGCGGCAAGCGCCTCACGCATGGCCTGGGAGCCCCAGGTGATGGAGTACTGGTGGTAAAGCGGCTTGGGGTCGGTGGCGATGGTGCTGAGGCTATCGAGCAGCTGCGCTGGGGGATCGAAGTCAGGGAAGCCCTGCGAGAGATTGACAGCGCCGTACTTATTGGAGATGCGTGTCATGCGGCGGATGACCGAATCGGTAAACGTTGCCGTGCGGTTGGAGAGTTCTTTCATGACGGTCCTTTCGAGCATTTGCAGTGGGGCAAGTTTACTCCTATGAAACCGGTGGGATTTGCTCGAAATGGTCTCGAAAGACTCTTTTCAAAATTCTTGAAAATTGGGGCTTGCATCACGTGGCGTTCCTTGCAATAATAGTCGAGCGCGAAGCGCACAGGACACGGTGGGTGTAGCTCAGTTGGCTAGAGCGACGGGTTGTGGTCCCGTAGGTCGAGGGTTCGAGTCCCTTTACCCACCCCAGTTCTTGCTTCGTGTTGATATCGGGTCGTTAGCTCAGTTGGTAGAGCAGGGGACTCTTAATCCCAAGGTCCAGGGTTCGACCCCCTGACGGCCCACCACACGATATCTCCTCTAAAGTCCGCCACAACGGACTTTAGCTTTGGGTCGTTAGCTCAGTTGGTAGAGCAGGGGACTCTTAATCCCAAGGTCCAGGGTTCGACCCCCTGACGGCCCACCAAAGCAAGTTAAGACGGTCAACTTCGGTTGGCCGTCTTTTTTTGTTGACCTTTCATGGGGTCGAACCCGAAAGGGCGCGGAGCTGAGGAAATGCGTAAGCATTTACCAGCGCAGCGCGCAAGGCGCCTTGGCGCCGCAGCGGCCGCCTGCGCAGCAGGCTGACCCCCTGACGGCCCACCCAAAGATCGTTAAAGCGACTGGCTTAGGCTGGTCGTTTTTTTGTTAACCTCGCATGGGGTCGAACCCGAAAGGGCGCGGCCGCTTTCACAGATTGAGTCTACCCTGGGGATCGGTGAAACCGTCAGTACCCTCCTTGAGTTTCTTCTCGTCTGCCTTCACGCGACGCTCGAGCTTTTTTGTATCCTCGGCAGGCGGTAGGTTCTCGGGAACAATTCCGCGGTCGATGAGGCTGCCACGCACGCTCGTGTTGTTCTCGACGTGTTCTTGTTTGATCTGGTCCAGACCGTACAAGTCGTGTTCCTCGGCGTTGAAGGCCGTCATCGAGTTCGTGAGGTCCTTTGCTTTGATGAGAACATCGGCTAGCTTGTCCGCCAATGCAGCACTCTTGGACACACCAAGCTGCCGCTTCATGTCCGCCGTGCTTCTGCCGCCGAATAACGCCTCATCGCCCTTCGACTTGATGATCGCGAATCCTTTGGAGTCCACGCCTCGTTTGAACGCAATGCCCGAGAGCTGTTTCTCTGAATCGGATAGCGAGTGGCACGCCTGCAAGCGCTGAATCTCTGCGAAGCGCTGCTCTATGAGCTCCTGACGGCGTGTCTGCACGGCGAAGTACGCCTGTGCGAGTGCGATTTCGGGCTTGTTTGGGTCTCCGTTTTGGGCGATTAAATAGCATGCGTAGCGCGTCAGCTTGTAGTCTTTTACGGCTCGTTTGGCGATGCCGGCATCTACCATTTTGCTGGCCTCAGCAAAATGGGCGGCAACAGGCATTTTATTGGTGTCACACGATGCCATGGATCTCTTAACTGCAGTCTCAAAATTACGCCATTGGGTGTATCCGAGGGGTTCCATTAAATCGCGTGCGAGCCAATACTCAACGCCGTCTTCTACATGGGCGTAGCTGTCAAGTTCGACACGCCATTTCTCGATATCCCTGCTGTCCATATCTCTTCCTTTCTGTTCGTTTGTCTACGTGGACTATGTCGACTCCGTATTCAGAATGAGTATATTTGCCCGCGCGGACACGAATGGGCCCTGTGTCGCTTTGAGTTCACGGGACCCATTAATATCGAGAAGTTGTGTTCTGCTCTGGAGGGGTGCTCGGCTTAGTCCGCTCGATAGTGCGAACCCAGGCTTTCGGTCCGCTTGCGCATGGCTTTGACCATTTCCTGTGCTAGTTGAATCTGCGATTGCAGGCGGGCGAGGGCAGCGATTTCGCTGTCGTTGGCATGTGGCTTATTTAGAGCCGTGGCTTCGTCTTGCAGGCTTTCAAGCTGTTGCAGGGCCTCGGATAGGCCTGTTTCGGTCCTGTTGATCATGCAAAAGGTGCTCATCGTGTGCCTAAGGCTGTGTGTCAGGCGTTCGGCATCTGTTGCGGCAATGCCGTACTGGGGGAGGGTGATATCCGCCTTCAGGGCCGCCTCAGGCTCTTTCTGCGCTGCAAGGGCTGCCGATGCGCCCGCGATACGTCCGAATACGATGCCGTTGGCGCTTGACAAGCCACCAATGCGGTCGGCGCCGTGCATGCCGCCTGTCGCCTCGCCGCAAGCGTAGAGGCCCTCAACGCCCGTGTGCGCGGTCTTATCGATCTTGATGCCGCCGTTAGCGGCGTGGGCATACATCGCAACGCGCATCTCGTCGGTCGGCGCGATGCCGTGCTCGTCTTGCAGCCAAGTGGCAAAGGTCTGCACAAACTCTGGGACATCCTCGCGGGGGAAGTCGTAGTGGAGTGCCAGGCCTTCGACACCTGCCTGATCGATGACGAGATCGATAGCGCGGGAGGCCAAGCGTGACGTGAAGGGACCATATCCAGAGCGCTGCTCGAGCAGGTCGTCCAGCTTGTCGTCGGCAATATCTACCGGCTGGTCTACGTGCACGTAGCGCCAGGTTTTCTCATTGAAGACCAAGTTACGCCTGGGCTCGATGAAGCCGGGCATCATCTGCATGAACTCTATATTAGTAAGTGTTGCGCCGTGCGCCAGCGCGATGGCCTGCGAGGAACTGAGCACATCAGCCGACGTAGGGCTGCGCTCGAACAGGCCGCCTGTGCCACCGGCTGCGATGACCGTGGCCTCGGCAGCAAAGGGCACGATTCGATTTTCGGTAAGGTCGTAGAGTACGGTTCCGGTTATTCTGCCGTTCGTGTCCTCAACAAGGTCGATAAGCTCATGGCGGGGGAGCAGGCGAATGCCGAGCGACTCGATCCAGGTCGTCAGAGCGTCCTCAAGGGGCTTGCGGGTGAGGCCGCGCCACATGCGCGTCTTGTGGTCAAAGCAGGGGATAAATTGCTTTTGTTGAGCACTCTTGGCGCTTTGCGGACGCTGGAGCTCAACGCCCAGGTCTTGCTCGAGCCAGTCAATCGCTTGGGGAATGCCGTGGACGAACGCTTGGACGAGTTCGGGGTCGGCAACGCCGCCGCCGACGGCCAGGATGGTGTCGATGAGGTCCTGCTCGTCGTCTTCGTTAACGGGTCCGATAAGCCCTAGGCCCCAGGTTCCGGGGAAGAAGCTCGATCCACTCATAGTCTTGCCGGCGCTTGCCACAGTGACGGTTGCACCCGTGCGTGCCGCTTCGATGGCGGCGCAAAGGCCCGCAATGCCAGATCCAATTACCAGTACATCAGTCGATTCCATCGGATTCCTTTCTCGTCCGGCGCATTGTCGCACGGGTGATCGGCAATGGGGCCGCAAAGACTCGGCAAATCGGTAAAGGGCAAATATGGCAGGTGGGCGTCATGGACGCTCTGACGCTCCATCTCATCACATCTTGTATTTCGCCCCAACTGATATATCGGCATTAGCTACCCTGCGACAGCGCAAACAAAAAGAGCCGCTACCTGGGTGGGTAGCGGCTCCAAAGCTCAACTATATGAGCATCGCGCGGGCGCGATTAGGCCTTGAGGGCCTCCTCGACGGCGACAGCGCAGGCGACGGTGGCACCGACCATGGGGTTGTTGCCCATGCCGATGAGACCCATCATGTCAACGTGCGCAGGCACGGAGGAAGAACCGGCGAACTGGGCGTCGGAGTGCATACGGCCCATGGTGTCGGTCATGCCGTAAGAGGCAGGGCCGGCGCCCATGTTGTCCGGGTGCAGGGTACGACCAGTGCCGCCACCAGAAGCGACGGAGAAGTACTTCTTGCCAGCCTCGAGGCGCTCCTTCTTGTAGGTGCCAGCGACGGGGTGCTGGAAGCGCGTGGGGTTGGTGGAGTTACCGGTGATCGAGATGTCGACGTTCTCGTGCCACATGATGGCAACGCCCTCGCGGACGTCGTCGGCGCCGTAGCAGTTGACGGCGGCGCGGGGACCATCGGAGTAGGGGATGGTCTCGACGACCTTGAGCTCGCCCGTGAAGTAGTCGAACTGGGTCTTCACGTAGGTGAAGCCGTTGATGCGGGCGATGATCTGAGCAGCGTCCTTGCCCAGACCGTTGAGGATGACGCGCAGCGGCTTCTTGCGAGCCTTGTTGGCGTTTAGAGCCAGGCCGATAGCACCCTCAGCGGCAGCGAAGGACTCGTGACCGGCCAGGAAGGCGAAGCACTCGGTGTCGTCGGAGAGCAGCATAGCGCCCAGGTTGCCGTGGCCCAGACCGACCTTGCGGTCCTCGGCGACGGAGCCGGGAACGGTGAAGGCCTGGATGCCCTCGCCGATGATGGCGGCAGCCTCAGAAGCGGACTTGGCGCCACGCTTGACAGCGAGAGCGCAACCGAGGGTGTAGGCCCACTCGGCGTTCTGGAAGGCGATGGACTGGGTGTTGTTGACGATCTCACGCGGGTTGAAGCCCTTGTCGGTGCAGATCTGCAGAGCTTCCTCGAGGGAGGCGATGCCGTTGTCGGCGAGGCACTTGTTGATCTTGTCAGCGCGGCGCTCGTAACCTTCGAACGTAACAGTCATAGTTATTTCCCTCCCTTTCTACTCGTGAACCGGGAACACGCTGGCGACGGAGTGAGTCTCCTCGTCGGTGCGCGGGTCGATGTACTTGGCAGCGTTCTCCCACTGACCATAGTGGCCCATAGCGCCAGCGATGGCCTCCTCGGGGGTCTTGCCGGCCTTGACGGCGTCGGTGAACTTGCCGAGGTTCAGGAACTCGAATGCGATGATCTCGTTCTTGTCGTTGAGAGCCATGCGGGTGACGTAGCCCTGAGCGAGCTCGAGGTAACGAGCGCCCTTGGCCTTGGTGCCGAACATGGTGCCGACCTGAGAGCGAAGGCCCTTGCCGAGGTCGTCGAGGGAGGCGCCCACGGGCAGGCCGCCCTCGGAGAACGCGGTCTGGCTGCGGCCGTAAACGATCTGCAGGAAGATCTCGCGCATAGCAACGTTGATGGCGTCGCAGACGAGGTCGGTGTTGAGGGCCTCGAGGATGGTCTTACCGGGAAGGATCTCGGAAGCCATGGCGGCAGAGTGGGTCATACCCGAGCAGCCGATGGTCTCAACGAGGGCCTCCTCGATGATGCCGTCCTTGACGTTCAGCGTGAGCTTGCAGGCGCCCTGCTGAGGTGCGCACCAACCCACACCGTGCGTAAGACCGGAGATGTCGGAAATCTCCTTAGCCTGGACCCACTTGCCCTCCTCGGGGATGGGTGCGGGGCCGTGGTATGCACCCTTGGCAACGGGGCACATGTTCTCCACTTCCTGTGAGTACTGCATGCCTCTCCTCTCTATCGTGTTGGCGTCCCGTCTGGGGGCCGTGGCTGGCGATTGCCGGGCGACCCTTCGAAAGGGACATGACATGCAGCCCCTATAATACCGCGAAATGCACGGAATATTCGGCGAACGGCTCAGTTTTCGTAGCGAGATGCGCGGAACTTTCAATTGAAACGGTTTAACTCTATATTCTGTGGTCGTGCACTTCCGTAGAGGGGGTCCGTCTTGGGCAAGCTTTTGGTCAGCTTTTGTAAGCGTTGCAGGGGTTGACCTGTTGCAACGGTGCCGTTCGCCGCCTGTTTACTGCCTTTGGCCGCGCGAGCGAATTGTTTTGCGTGAATGTTTTGATGGCACGCTTCAATCGTGCTGTATTGGATGGCAAGCAGATCCCGGCGAAGGGAGCGCCATGCAGCGCGTTTGGAGAACGGTTACCGGCTTTTACCATGTCTGTGCCCGCGGTACGGGCAAGCAGCTCATCTTTGAGGGCGATGAAGACCGGTGGGAGTTCTTGGAGCTGATGCGTGAGTGCTGCCGCAAGGCGGGCGTGACGGTTATCGCCTGGTGCCTTATGGGCAATCACGTGCGTCTGGTGCTTGCAGATTACGAGGACGCGATGAGCGCGGCGATGCACCGGCTGCTTTTGGCGTACGCGCGGCGGTTCAATAAACGCACGGGGCGCACAGGGCATCTGTTCCAGAACCGTTTTGACCGGCGCTCGCTCGATACCGACTGGCAAGTGATGGAGGCTATTCGCTCCGTTCACGCCGATCCGCAGGAGGCGGGCATCAGTCTCATTGAGCGTTATCCCTGGAGCAGCTTTCCGGAGCATTTGTGCGCTTACGACGGTGACGCGGCCGATGTCGCGAGGGGATTTTCTGATCCTTCTTGCGTGCTTGAGCTTTTTGGTTCTGCCGAGGGCTTTATTGCCTATTCGCTTTCGACGCCCGACGGCGGCGAACCGGCGCTGCGCGATATGAAAGAGACAGAGTGGGAACGCCACGCCTTTGCCGACAAGTTGGCGAAGAGCCTCGGGGCTCCGCTCCATGGGGTTAAAGACGCACCGCCTGCGCAGCGCGATACCGTTATTTTTGGATTGCACGATGCCGGTTTTACGGTGCGCCAGATTGAGCGGTATACCGGGATTGGCAAAAGTACCGTCTCTCGTATCGTGCGCGCTTATGCGCGGGTGAAGGCACAGACTGAGCTCTCGGAATAGAAAATGGCCGAACCACTCTTGTCAAGCGATTCGGCCAACAAAAATCTTAAGATTTGGGACAAGTACTACTGATTATTTCGCCCCTCGAGCATGCCGTCGAGGGTGCGCCAGGCGAGCTCGGCGCATTTGACGCGGGCGGGCATGTGCGAGATGTCCTGGAGCTGGGCGGCTTCGTCCAGGTCTTCCAGGTCCTCCTCGGAGAGCTTCTCGCCGCGGATCATGGCGAGGAAGAGCTCTGCCAGGCGGCGAGCTTCCTCGACGGTCTCGCCGGTGATGAGATCGGCCATGATGTCGGCACTGGCCTGGCTGATGGCGCAGCCGTGGCCGGTAAAGGAGGCCTCCTCGATCACGTTGTTCTCGACACGCAGCTGCAGAGTGAGCTCGTCTCCGCAGCTGGGGTTGATGCCGTCGTGCTCGTGCGTGGGAGCATCCATCTCGTACTTGTAGTCGGGGTGCGAGTTGTGCTCCATAAATGTGGTGGAGGTGTACAGATTACCCATTGAACGTGCTCCAAACGTGATGCAGGCCGGCGATGAACTTGTCAATGTCGGCCTTGTCGTTGTAGAAGGCCACGCTGGCGCGGCAGCAGGCAAGGTTCTCGACGCCCAGCCAGGTGAGCAGCGGCTGTGCACAGTGGTGACCGGCGCGGATGCAGACGCCGTCCATGTCCATGATGCTCGCGACGTCGTGCGGGTGGATGCCGCGGACGTTAAAGCTCACAACGCCGTGGTGGTTGTCCCAATAGATGGAGCCGATGATCTGGACAAAGTCGAGCTGCATGAGCTCGCCCATCAGGTAGTGGACGAGTGCCTGCTCGCGTGCCTGGATGTTCTCGTAACCCACCGTGTTGACCAGGTAGTCGAGTGCCGCACCCGTGGCGAAGATGCCGGCGGCGTCCTGTGTGCCGGCCTCGAATTTCTCGGGAACGGGCGCCCAGACGGCGTCCTGCTCGGTAACAGAGTCGATCATCTCGCCGCCGGTGAGCATGGGCGGCATGGCGTTGAGCAGGTCCATCTTGCCCCACAGCACGCCGATGCCCATGGGGCCCATAGCCTTGTGTGCGCTAAAGGCAAAGAAGTCGGCGCCCAGGTCGGCCACATCGACCGGCATGTGCGGCAGCGACTGCGCACCGTCGACGACCAGGTAGCCGCCATACTTGTGCACGAGCTTGCCGAGGTTCTTGACTGGGTTCTCGACTCCCAACACGTTGGAGACCTGACCCACGGCCAGAATCTTGGTCTTGGGACCAACCTTGGCAAGAACCTCCTCGGTGGTGAGCTGACCGGTCTTGGTGGGGTAGAGGTAGACGAGCTTGGCGCCGGTCTCGCGGCAGACCTGCTGCCACGGAATCAGGTTGGAGTGGTGCTCCATGATGGTGATGACGACCTCGTCGCCCGGCTCGAGGACTGTGGGTGCAAAGCTCTTGGCGACCAGGTTGAGCGACTCGCTCGTGTTGCGGGTGAAGACGACCTCGTTGGCCTGGGCAGCGCCGATGAGGTCGGCGATCTGCTGGCGCACCTTCGCGATAGCCTCAGTGGCCTCGACGGACAGCGAGTACAGGCCGCGCAGAGGGTTGGCGTTCATGCGCTGGTAGAAGTCGCGCTCGGCGTCGAGCACACAGGCAGGACGCTGCGCGGTAGCGGCACTATCGAGGAAGGCGATCTCGGGGTGCTGCTGGAACAGCGGGAACTGCGCCTTGTAGGGATTAGTCTCGATGTCGACGGTAGGCCAGCCGCGCGAGGCCTCGTCGCTGGCGTCGAGCTCCATAGGCTCCGGTGCGGTACAGGTGTCGCATTTAACGTGCTCGGTGTCGATCATGCGAGCTCCTCTTCAAAGTTGTCGATCAGGTTGTTGCCCAGGCGGACGACGGCGGCGCGGGTGCGCTCGTCGGTGGCGGAAAGTGCGGCGTCCTCCAGCTTGGCGCGGACGAACAGGTCCTCGGCGGCGTTTTGGTCAAGGCCGCGGCAGGCGAGGTAGAACAGTTGCTCGTCGCGGACGTGGCCGATGGTGGCTCCGTGGTTGCCGGCGACGTCGTCCTCGTCGCAGAGAATGACGGGAACGGTCTTGTTGTCGACGCCCTTGTTGGCCAAAAGCACCGTCTCGCGCTCGGTGCCGGTTGCACCCTTGCAACCGTGCACGAGGTCGATGGTGCCGCGGTAGACCTTCTTGGACGTGCCGGTCAGCACGCCGTTGGCGTCGATCTCGCACTCGGTCTTGCGACCGCGGTGGCGCAGCTCGTAGTTAAAGTCGCGCACCTGCTCTCGGGCGCCCAGGTAGTCAGTATCGATGGTGACCTTGGCGGTATCGCCCAGCAGGTCGCCGGCAAGGCCGGTGGCGCTGGCGCCGGCACCCAGGACGGTGTGCTGCACGTTGACGCGCGCGCCCTCGTCCAGGAACAGGCCGGTGTCGTCGAGCGCGATCCAGCTATCGTCGAGCGTCTGCGTGCAGGTCACGTTGACGGTGGCGTACTCGTGGGCGCACACGCGCAGCACGGATCCCACGACGCCCTCGCCGGCAACGGGGGAGTCCAGGGCGATCTGCAGGTCGAGCGTCGACTGGGGACGGACGACGACGTCGATGGCGGCGATGGCCGCGGCGGCATCGACACCGCTCACACGCACGGTAACCGTGGCGTGCTTGTATGCGGGCACATCGATGACGACACGCTTGGTGGCGTGGTCGGCCAGGTAGGTGTAGGCAGCCTCGCCCATGCCAGTCTCGAAGGCCTCAGCGGGGGAGAGCTCCTCCTCCAGCTTAATGGCACCGGCCTGGTAGACGGAGGTGGCGGGCACGTCGAGCTCGGTCTCGGGCGTGATGCGGGCGCGGTCGGCGGCATCGCCGGGCGCGGAGGCGCGGCGCTCGGGGAAGCGCTCGGCCATGGCGTCCATGGCGGCGTCGAACGCGTCTGCCACGCCAGCAAATTGCTCGTCCAAGCCCTCAACCTTAACGGTCTCGGCGGGAGCGGCGGCAAGCTCGTCAGAGAGCTCGAGCTTGGTCTGGTTCATCTTCAGCCAGCCCCATGTGGCAGCCGGCATCGCATTGACCTGCTCAAGGGTGGTAGCAGCGGTGTTCGTGGTCTGTTTCATTATCCGATCGCTCCTTCCATCTCGAGCTTGATCAGGTTGTTCATCTCGACGGCGTACTCCAGCGGTAGCTCCTTGGAGACCGGGTTGGCAAAGCCGTTGACGATCATGGTACGGGCTTCTTCCTCCGAGATACCGCGGCTCATCAGGTAGAACACCTTATCGTCGCCGATACGGCCGATGGTGGCCTCGTGGCCGATGTCGACATTCTTGGCGCGGATGTCCATGGCGGGGATGGTGTCGGAGCGGCTCTGGTCGTCGAGCATGAGCGACTGGCAGCTCACGGTTGCCTTGGAACCCTCGGCCTTGGGCGTGGCCACGATGGAGCTGCGGAAGGTCTGGATGCCGCCGCTCTTGGAGATGCCCTTGGTCTCGACGGTTGCCGAAGTATCGGGCGCGTTGAGCACGACCTTGCAGCCGGTATCCAGGTTCTGGCCGGCGCCGGCAAAGGTAATGCCGGTAAAGCTCGAGCGGGCGCGGCGTCCGCTGAGCACGCTCATGGGGTAGAGGTAGCCCACGTGGCTACCGAAGGAGCCGCTGATCCACTCGATGCCGCCGTCCTCGTCCACGCGCGCACGCTTGGTGTTGAGGTTGTACATGTTCTTGGACCAATTCTCGATGGTAGAGTAGCGCAGGTGCGCACGCTTGCCCACAAAGAGCTCGACGGCGCCGGCGTGGAGGTTGGCCACGTTGTACTTGGGCGCGGAGCAACCCTCAATGAAGTGCAGGTCGGCATCGTCCTCGACGATGATGAGCGTGTGCTCAAACTGGCCGGCGCCCTTGGCGTTAAGACGGAAGTAACTCTGCAGCGGGAAGTCGAGCTTGGTGCCCTTGGGCACGTAGACAAACGAGCCGCCCGACCATACGGCGCCGTGCAGGGCCGCAAACTTGTGGTCGGTGGGCGGGATGAGCGTCATAAACTTCTCGTGGATGAGCGGTTCCCACTGCGGGTCGTGCAGGGCCTCCTCGATGCCGGAGTAGACGATGCCCATCTTAGACGCCGTGTCCTGCATGTTGTGGTAGACGAGCTCGGAGTCGTACTGCGCGCCGACGCCTGCCAGATAGCTGCGCTCGGCCTCGGGGATGCCCAGGCGCTCAAAGGTGCTCTTGATGTCGTCGGGCACCGACTCCCAGTCGTGCTTTTGGTCGGTGTTGGGCTTGACATAGGTGACGATGTTATCCATGTCCAGGCCCTCGATGGAGGGGCCCCACGTCGGGTCGGGAAAACGATTAAAGATCTCGAGGGACTTTAAGCGCAGGTCGAGCATCCACTGCGGCTCGTCCTTCTTGGCGCTGATCTCGCGCACGATGTCGGGCGTGATGCCGGCGTCGAGGCGCTCAAATCCCTCCTCGCCATAGGTGAAGTCGTAGAGGCTGCGGTCGATGTCCGCGACCTCGGTGCGGTTCTTGGTCATTGCGTCGCCCCTTTACGCCTGCTGCTCGGCAGCGGCGGCCTCGGCCTGGGCGCGCTGCTCGGCGGCCTCGCGCTCGAAGGTCTCAAAGCCGTTCTTGTCGATCCAGGGGATCAGCGAGGCGTCGTCCTCGCGCACGATGTGGCCCTTGACCATAACGTGGACGCGGTCGACATCCAGGTGCTCCAGGATGCGCGTGTTGTGCGTGATGATGAGCATGGAGCCGTCGCAGCTCTTGCGGTAGGCGTCCATGCCATGACTGACGGTGGAAAGGGCGTCGACGTCCAGGCCGGAGTCAGTCTCGTCCAGGATGGCGAGCTTGGGCTGCAGCAGCAGAAGCTGGAGCATTTCGACCTTCTTTTTCTCGCCGCCCGAGAAGCCCACGCCCAGCTCGCGGTTGAGGTAGGCGGTATCCATGTTGAGCTCGGCCGCGAGCTCCTTGACGCGACGGCGGAACTCCTTGCCCTTCATCTCCAGGCCGGGGCGGCCGGCGATGCTGGCGCGCAAAAAGCTCGACAGTGGCACGCCCGGAATCTCGACCGGGGCCTGGAAGCTCAGGAACAGGCCGGCGCGCGAACGCTTGTCGGTGGTGAGCTCGGTGATGTCCTGGCCGTCAAAGACGATGCGGCCGTCGTTGACCGTGTAGACGGGGTCGCCCATGACCAGGTGGCCGAGGGTGGACTTGCCGGCGCCGTTGGGTCCCATCAGCACGTGGGTCTCGCCGGCGGCGACGTTGAGGTTGACGTTGTGGAGGATGGTCTTCTCGTCCACGGAGGCGGTCAGACCTTCGATGGAAAGCAGCGGATTTGCGCTCATGCTGTCCCTCTCTGTATATGGTGTACTCATAGGTGTACTAAACCCTAGGAATCTTCTCGGAATAAAGTTACTATGGGTTCGGCGTTAGTCAAGGGAAAACCCGACTAATCCACTCGACTTTTTAGATGTGGGACATAATAATCAGGTTTGTTTGCCCCGCGTGCATAAGATTTGGGACAAACAAGCCTGGTATTTTGTCCCGGTTACGACGAGAGGGTAGGTATGCTCATTTCTTCTAAGGGCCGCTATGCCCTCCGTCTGATGATCTATATCGCAGCGCTTGGTGACGTCGAGGGCAAAATCGCCCTGCGCGAGGTCGCCGACCGCGAGCATATCTCGCAAAAGTATTTGGAGCAGCTGGTCCGTCCGCTCATGAAGGCGGGCCTGCTTAAGAGCGTGCGCGGCAAGGGCGGCGGCTACATGATGGCCAAGGACCCCGCTGAGGTGCGTGCCGGCGACATCCTGCGTGCCGTTGAAGGCAGCACGGCTCCGGTGGCGTGCGATGGCATCGACAACAGCTGCACTCGCAGCGATCTTTGCTCGACCGTCAAGTTCTGGCGTGGTCTGGACGACGTGATCGAAAAGTACGTCGACGGTGTGACGTTGGCCGACCTAGCCGCCGTCCCCGAGATCAACTTTGACATTAAGCTGTAGGTTGAGCGCAATTCCTTAAGATTTCGCGGAGGGTTGTTGCCGTTTACCGAGTGGTTGTTGTGCAACAACGGGCGAGCTGCAATACTTAATTCTATCTCTGCAAACTGCACTTTAACTACACCAATGCAGGGAGGATCTTATGCAGCCCAAGCATTCTGCTATTGTCGCGGGCCTGACGCTGGCGCTTTCGTTTGGCGCCGTTTCCGCGCCGGCACCCGCCGCTGCCGAGGAGCCCACGCCGGGCGTTGCCTCGGATGCCACCGATATCGATAAGGGTCTCTACACCCAGCAGTCCTTCTCGGGCGTGCTGAGGTCGGTCCAGGGTGTCTCGTTTGTCAACGTGACTCCCGAGATGAAGTACTTTACCAAGTACGAGAGCCATGGCAACTACAACCAGGGCTTTTCGTACGGTGACGGCTATAACGCGCTGGGTTATTACCAGTTCGACCGTCGTTGGTCGTTCATTCCGTTTATGAAGCAGGCCTACAACTACAACCCCGAAAAATACAGCATGCTCAAGGATGCGATTGATCGCGGCAGCGAGATTTCCAACGCGAACAATCCCATGTCCGAGAACGGTCAGCTCACCGAGCTGGGCCGTATCGCGCAGGAGGCTTTCCAGGTTGCTTACAACACCGATCCTGTTGAGTTCTCTGCACTTCAAGATGCCTATGCGTACAACTCGTACTATGCAGTGACCGAGGCGTGGCTCAAGAGCGGCCTGGGCATTGATATCTCCGGCCGCGCCGACTGTGTTAAGGGCATGGTGTGGAGCATCACCAACATGTGCGGCACCGGTGGCTGCAGGGACTTTTTCCGCTGGGCGAATCTTTCCAACGATATGTCCGACCGCGAGTTTGTGACGGCGCTTTCCAATAGCGTGGTCAACAATGTCGCCACCAAGTATTCGAGCCAGCCCCAGTATCATGAGGGCTGGAAGAATCGTTATAAGAATGAGCTGAAGGACTGCTTGGTTTATATCGCCGAGGACGAGGCGGCCGCTGCGACGCCCGTGCAGCCCGAGCCTGCGCCGGCGCCCTCGCCGACACCTGATTCGAATGACGACTCGAGTGACGATGCCAACGATGACAGGATGGATGCGCCCTCGACCGATGCTGACGGTAATGGCTCTGCTGGTGGCACTACCAACGACGGCTCTACCTCGAACGGCTCCGATTCGAACGGCTCTGCTGCGGGCGATTCGTCTTCAAGCTCTGCCGGCAATACGGACAGCGCCGCCTCTGGTTCGACCGACGCAGGTTCCTCTGACTCTTCCACCGGCTCGAGCGATTCGTCCGTTGACACCGGCTCTAACAACGGCTCCGGCTCTGACGCAACCCCTGATTCCGATGCTTCCAAGGACGACTCGAATAAGGCGCCGGACGCCCCCGTTGCTTCGCCGGACAAGAAGCCTTCTTTCTCCGTGCAGCTTGGTTCTACGTTGGGCTCTTCGCTGATGGCTGGCGTCAATAACGGCTCGGCCCAGAACAAGGACAACTCTGATCAGGTTTCCACGGAAAAGACCGAGGCCGCAAAGGGCGACTCTAAGGACAAGGCTTCCGAGAAGACCGAATCCGATAAGGGTTCTAGCTCTGAGGAGAAGGACGACAAGTCCGCTCAGAAGAAGGACGATGGTAAGAAGTCTGAATCTGAGGATAAGGACGAGAATACGGGCAAGACCGAGGACGGAAAGCAGCAGGGCGAGGACGGCGGCAAGGGCAACACCGACAACCAGAACCAGGAGCAAAATGACTCCAAAACGGTGACCACCACGACGACTACAACGACCAAGTCCTCGGGCGGCAACATGCCCAAGACGGGCGATCTGATTGTGATGGCGAGCCTTGCCAGCGCGAGCTTGGCCACACTGGGCGCTACGTCTATCGTAAGTGGTAAGCATAAGCTCGATCAGCAGAAGAAAGCTTCTGGGGAGGACGGCTCGGAGGAGTAGCCTCTCGGTTACTAGATAACTAAAGAGTTAGGACGGGGTCCGGTGCGAATGCATCGGGCCCCATTTTGTTGCACAACGATTTGTTATGCCCCCTCAAGGCCTTTGTTCCTACCGTTGCCCGATATGATCGCGCGGCGACATCGGTACGCGCGAGGCGGTCATTACAATTGGCATCGTGTTGCGATTTAGGGGGAACGTTTTGGTGTCTGAACAGGTAAATAATGGTTGTGCTGCCGACTTTGGCGTGCGTTTGATCGGCTGTGCCGACGATGCGGCTTTACCCATTGGCATGCATGACTATGCGGAGGCTCTTGGTTGCTGCACGCTGGTCGACAAGACCATGTTTATTGCAGATGTGTTGGACTGCGACGCGTCCGTTGTGGTGTGCTGTCGACCCGAGGGTTTTGGCAAGAGCATGAACTTGTCGATGCTCAGGGCTTTTCTGGAGCGTCCAGCGGTCGGTCGCGCTGGTCAGCGTTTGTTTGCCGATGCTCAGATTTGGGATGCAGACGGCGGGCGCTATCGGGATGAGTACGCTTGCTATCCGGTGATATCGCTGGACTTTTCTGGCGCTGCGAGGCGTGGCCCCGCTGTTGCCGGCGTCGTGCGCGATGCCCTTTTGGGCGAGTGCGCTCGCTTGTTGGCGCTCTTGGAGGCTCCGGATTTAGCTCGAGATAAGGTGCGTCACATCGAACGCGTCGCGCGTGACGTGGCGAGCGCGGACGAGGTTGACTCGGTGCTCGGTGTGCTCATAGAGCTGCTGGAGATTGCCTGTGATGAGCAGGTTGTATTGCTCGTTGATGGGTACGATGCGGCGTGGTCTCGCCGTGCGAGCGCGAGGGACGCTTCTGACGCCGATCCGGCAGAACTACTTGACCGTGTGCTGTTTGACGCCATTGCTGCCGCGGGTCATTCGCTACGCTTTGCTTGTCTGATGGGGGAGCGTCCCAGTCCTGCCGAAGCGGCGCTTTCTTCGCGCAGTTGCTCGTATTGTCTGTCGACGCCGCTTTCGACGTGGTGTGACCGTTGGTTCGGCTTTTCGGATGCCGAGGTCCAGGCTCTGTTGAATCATGCTGGGCGTGAGGAATATCTTGATGATGCGCGTGAATGGCTCGAGGGATATCGGTTTGGTAGGGCCTATTGCTCGAGTCCAGCGCGTGTGATCGGTTTTCTGGATCGAGGCTGCACGGCGCCTGTGCGCGCCGATCTGTATGGGTATGTGGATTGCCTGAGTAGGGTAGTTGCCGGGTGGAATCTCGACCGCCTTTCGGTCTTGTTTGATTTGCTCGAGGCCCATAGGTGTGCTGAGGTCCCGCTTTGTTTGGGCGCTGCAGAGCCAGATGTCTCGCCTGACGATGGCATGTGGACAGCGCTGTATCTGTCCGGTTTTCTCACGACGGATATGACTGAGGAGCCAGAGCATGGCGATCGGCTCCGTGCTTTGCGATTGCCCAATAAAGAGCTTCGCCAAGCCTTGCGTCTAGTGATTGTTGAGTGGTTTGAGTGCGCTGCCGAAGACATTCGAGACGTCGATGCGTTTCGCGACGGGCTGTGCCGTGGGAACGAGGATACGGTGAGGCGGGCGATAAGCCGCTGCCATATCATCTGTTCTTGCAGGGGCTCTGCTTTGGCTTGCCGGGCTATGCCAATCCTGCTTCGAGGCGAAAGTGTGGCGCGGGTCGCTGGGACATCCAGGTTTTTCCTACGGGCGCTGTGTTCGACGTAGCTGACACGATCGGCATGCTGGACGAGCGCCCGCTTATAACGATCAATATGATGTATGACCCCGATGTGGATGCGCTGGGGTTGGAATTGCTGGCCGTGCAGTCGCTACTCGACATAGAGCGCGATGGCATCGACGAAATTCGTGTGCCGCGCCCCGGCGTGGGTCGCATGCGCTGGGGGTTCGGTTTTGATGGGCAGCATGTGGCTACGGTGTGCCAGCGGCTTTAAGCGCCGAGGTGTTTCCGGCTTCCGTTACTCGGTGTCCTTCATGGGCGGCATGGGCTTCCAGTCGGGGTCCTTGATGATCTTGCGGGCGTCCTTCATGCCGCGGCGCAGCGCCGGAATGCCGGTCTTAAAGCACTTATCGACCGCAGCCAGGCGAATGAATTCCTTGCAGAAGGTCGCGGCATTGCCCAGGCGGAACAGCATGGGGTGGTAGTCACCGTAGATCTGCATATAGCGAGCGAGGAAGCCTCGGTTGCGCATGATGTAGTAGCGGTTGGTGTCGCTCGTAGAGTTGAGCTGGCGTTTGCCGGCGATATCCCAGTTAGAGACGGCGCGGGCGCGCTTGAGAACCACGTCGGCAACAACGACGGCGGGGAAGTGTTGGCTGGCTACGTAGCCGTAGCAGGCATCGTCGCCGTAGATAAAGAATCGCGCATCGGGCAGGCCGATCTTATCGACCACGCGGCGCGAGAACATGCCGCCCTCAAAGCATAGCTGGTTCATGGCGCGGTAGCCCTCGGGTCCCAGGTCCCACTTGGCGACAGGGTTGGGAATGCCGAGTGAAAGGATGAGTTGGTATTGCCAAAAGAAGGCGCCGCCGTCAAAGTCCAGGCGCGAACCCTGGATGACATCGTAGCGATCGGTCCACTTGGCAAGACGCTCGATGCCTTCGGGGATGACGAGCACGTCGTCGTCCATCACCCAGAACCACTGAGCGCCCAGGTCGTAGGCGCACTTGGTGCCGGCGGAGAAGCCACCTGCGCCGCCGCCGTTTTTGAGCTGCGGCGCGTAGATAACGCGGTTGGTGCCACCCTTTGCATCGGGCTGGTTGGTGTCGATGCCCCACAGGGTGGCGAGGCGCTCGTTGAATGCGGCGCACATGGCCTTGGTCTCGCGCGAATTCTCGTTATCGACAATCACGATGCGCCAGGGCGCGGCAGTGAGCTTGGTCATAGAGTCGAACAAGTTGGCCAGGAGTTCCTGGCGCTTATAGGTGACGACAACGATGGCGAGTTTGTCGATGGGAGCGGGGAGGGTTGAAGGCATGGGGCAATATATCCTTTCACGCGCGGCGGGCGAGTGCTGCGCGGAAGCTATCGAATACGTCCTTGGGACTGTCCTATTGTAAAGGCTCGGCGCACCTTGGCGGCAAGCTTTGAATAAAACGCAGGAACCTGCCACGGCTGTAGCGGCTTTAGCGTCTGACGGCAGCGTCTCTATTGCCGCTTGGGCTTGCGAGCGATAAGGCTTCTAGCTGCGTCGATGATGAGGAGCGCTAAGGCAAAGACGATGCTAATGACGGTACCCGTGACGATACATATAGCTGCCGGGCTGTTTTGGCTGACCAGTATGTTTGCGAGCAACGTATTGAAGACGGGACGCCACAGGCTACTGGTGAGCGACTGCGTCACATAGAAACCGAGCGTGGCGGTCGATAAGGTGACGATGACACCTGCAGTCCGCGGATTGCCTGAGGCACTGCGTCGGGTTGCCGCAAAGAGCAAGGAGGCGGCAGCGAGGGCAAACGAGATCAGCGAGGTTGATTTGTAGGAGAGGACTGCCATCGCCGTGAGGTTGTCGGTGAAGGAGAGTGCTCCTTCCAGGATGATGGTGAGTACCAAAACCGTTACGAGCGAGCGCATGCCCAAGGCGCCCGCCCTGTCCGAATCCATGACATCGGTAACGTCGCGGAGCAGCCCACCGATCAAAAACGCGATAACGTACGTGACGGCGCTCATGAGCTTTTGGAGCCAAGAAAACTCACCGCCGTTTGTCGCGCTCATGGCGGCTAAATACCCGTTAACAACAAATGCGAGGATGCCAACGGCGATGACCGTCGTCGTGTAGCTCTTCTGGGAGAGTCGGATCTTGGCCAGTCCAAACCATGGCGCCATGAAGACCGTGGCGGCATAGACCCAGATAAACTCAAGGCCTAGTGTGTACCAGTAGTGCGTATTGAGGGTAACATCGGGAATGGGGGAGACGACCGTGGACCACGTCAGCGCCACGAGGCAATAAAACGCGGTGGGCATAACAACCTTGCCCAGACGCTGCGCCATCCGCTGCATTTGTGACTTCCACGCTGCTCCACCGTCCCAAGCACGCGCGGCCGAAGCGATGAGAAAATAGCCCGAGGTCATAAAGAAGACCTCGTTGGCCCAGCAGCCCAGCAAGTTGATAAAGCCGAGTGCGCCGGAGTAGGGGAAGGCGGCGAGCGGCGTGTATTCCTGCAAGCCGACGCAGGTCCCCTGGAAGGTCCACTGAAACGTGTGGAATACCGCGATGCCGGCGACCGCGATCAAGCGCAAGGCTTCGATGGGTATGTTGCGTGCGGCTTTGGGCTGCATGACGTCCTTTCTTATCGGTTTGCCTCTGCGAGCTCCATAGATTATATAAACGCCCGCTGGCGCGCTGACCCTTTGATACCATGAAACGACAGGTATTTCCTAAGGAGCACATTTGTCTACTAACGCCTCTGGCAGCCCTGTTCTGTCGCTGCTTATTCCCATTTACAATGTTCAGCGCTACCTGCGCGAGTGCCTCGATTCCGCCCTGGCGCAGACGCTCAAGGACATCGAGATCATCTGCATTAACGACGGGTCGACCGACAACTCGCCCGCGATTATCCGCGAGTATATGGATCGCGATGGGCGCGTCAAGATGATCGACAAGGCCAACAGCGGCTACGGCGACTCGATGAACCATGGCCTGGAGATGGCGCGTGGCAAGTACGTCGGCATCTTAGAGTCCGATGACTTTATAGCGCCCGACGCACTCGAAAATCTTGTCTCGGCCGCCGATAGCAATAATGCCGACTTTGCGAAGGCGAACTTTGATTTCTACTGGTCTAAGCCCGAGGAGCGCCGTTCGCTGCACGAGATGTTTAGACCTCGGGATTGCGGTAAGCCGGTGCACCCGAGCGATACGACGCAGTTCTTTAAGCAAAAGCCGTCGATTTGGTCGGCCGTGTACCGTCGCGATTTTCTTGAGCGCAACGGCATTAAGTTCCTGCCGACTCCGGGGGCATCCTTTCAGGACACGTCATTTGCCTTTAAGGTGATCGCGTGCGCCGATAAGGCTGTTTACCTGCATGATGCCGTGTTGTCGTATCGCCAGGACAACGAGAATTCCTCGGTCAATTCTTCGGCTAAGGTGTTTTGCGTCAATACCGAGTATGCCGAGATTGAGCGTTGGATTCGAGAGGATTATGCCCGCGACCACGCAAGCGTCGATGTCGCGCGCATGCTCAAGTTCAATCAGCTCATTAAGTACGATTCGTACATGTGGAACTACGTGCGCCTGGCGCCTAAGTTCTATAAGGAGTTCCTGGTGCAGATGGCCAAGGAATTTCAGGCGGCCTTGGACGCCGGGGACTTTTCGCTTGACGACCTCAAGCCGTGGAAGCGCGCAAATCTCGCTGCCATCCTCAAAGATCCTGAGGGCTGGGTTGACGAGCACCCGAGTTTTGCGACGGATGGTGCCTTGGGGCGTGCTAAGTATTACGCCTCGGTTGGAGGCCCAGGCGTGGTTGCTGCCTTCCTCATCGAATCGCTGAGGGGGTAGGTCGGCATGGGAGAGGCCTCGTGTCCTAAAGCTACCATTGTCGTCCCCGTTTACAACTCTGCGCGCTCCATTCAGCGATGTCTCGATTCGCTGTTGGCCCAGTCCGAGCGCTCGATTCAGGTTGTCTGCGTCAACGACGGTTCGACTGATGATTCGTTGAACGTGTTGCGCCAGATCGCGCAGGCCGACGATCACGTACTGGTGATTGACCAGGAAAACGCGGGCGTCTCGTTCGCCCGAAATGCCGGAATCGATGCCGCCAAGGGCGAGGTGGTTTTCTTTGTAGACGCCGACGATTACATCGACGCCCAGACGGTCGAGCGCGTGCTGCATGCCATGGAGTCTTCAGATGCCGAGGTCGCCGTTTTTGGCGGCGTCTGTGAACCTGCCGATGCTGCCCCCAAACGCGTCCAGCAACTCATGAGCCCCAAAGCTGGTACCTTCGGCGCCCGTGATCCCCAACTACTGTTCCATTCGAATGCGCAGCCCTATGCCTGCCGTGCGGCTTTTTCGCGCGAGCTGCTCAATCGCGAAGGCATTCGCTTCGCCCCCGGTTTGGCTTTGGGCGAGGACGTCGTCTTCCAATTTGCGGCTTATGCGCTTGCCCGCAAGACCGTCGTCATGCCGGACAAGTTCTACCACTACGTGATGGAGAGTGAATCGGCGACGCACGAGTTCAACAGTGCCGAGGCTCGCGCCAAAAAGCTTGACGCCCACATGAGGATGCTCGAGGAGGTCTTGGAGGACTGGGCGGCCTACGGTCTTTTAGACCTGTGCCCCGGCGAGCTGATAACTTGGTTTTTGGACCTAACTGTGTTCGACCTGGCGCGCTTGGATGCCGATGACTTCCATCGCGTGGCGGCTCGCGTCAACATGGACCTCGCGACGTTTTTGGGAACGGACTGGGCAGATATGCCTGCTAAGGGCGCCGTTCGCCGTGTTGCCCACAAGCTCGTTGCGGCGACCTCGGGCGTTTCGATGGCAGACGCCACGCTGTTCTATCTTTCGACTCGCGGTCTCAAAGCCTGCCTGGAGCGCTTTATCTAATTCCAAGCGCTGCCGCTCGCCGCAACTCGGCTGTTAAAATAACCCTGTTACACGCTACTCAACAGGAGGTTCTCTTGCAGAACTCTGATACCCCTAAAGTTTCGCTGCTTGTCCCCATTTGCAATGTCGAACGCTACCTGTGCGAGTGCCTCGATTCCGCCGTGGCGCAGACGCTTAAGGACATCGAGATCATCTGTATCAATGACGGTTCCACCGATAGCTCGCCGGATATCATCCGCGAGTACATGGAGCGCGACCCCCGTGTGAAGATGATCGACAAGGCCAACAGCGGCTACGGTGACTCGATGAACCGCGGCCTGGAGATGGCGCGCGGCGAGTACGTGGGCATCCTTGAGTCCGACGACTTTATGTTTGAGGATTCGCTCCAAAAGCTGGTTGCCAAGGCCGATGCTGAGCATGCCGATGTGGTAAAGGGCGACTTTTACCTGTATTGGTCCGCGCCCAGTGAGCGCCGTGAGCTGTTTGGGATTATCGATGAGCATATGACGGGCGCCGCGTATCGCCCCGTCGATCGCCCTGGCATCTTCTACCGCAAACCTTCCATTTGGTCTGCCATCTATCGGCGCGAGTTCCTCAACGACAATCAGATTCGGTTCCTTCCCACGCCGGGCGCCTCGTATCAGGACGCAGGCTTTAACTTTAAGGTCTGGGCGTGCGCCGAGCGTGCCGCGTTTATTGCGGACCCCATCCTGTGCTATCGCCAGGACAATGAGAAGAGCTCTGTTAATTCGCCCAACAAGGTGTTTTGCGTGTGCGACGAATATGCCGAGATGCAACGTTTTTTGGATGAACGTCCCGAGCTCAAGGTTCAGCTCCAGGGCATTTTAATGCGCATGAAGGTCGATACGTATCGCTGGAATGACGAGCGTCTGGTCGATGAGCTGCGCGAGCAGTTTTGGGAGAAGGCTTCGCCCGAGCTCAAGGCCGATTGGGATGCCGGTCGCTTTGATCTGTCGCTGTTCGATCCGCGCGGCGAGACCGACTTGCGCCTGATGGTCAAGTCGCCCCGTGCTTATATCGATTCGCGCTTTGACTTTAAGAAGCCCGGCAAGCTCAATACGTTTAAGCACTACTTTAAGATTGGCGGCCTGCCGCTGGTCTGGCGCGTGCTGACGTATCAGCGCACCTACGGCGATAATCCGCATCCCGATGACGTGCCGGCCGCACAGTAGGAGCACTTGGCTATGACTACCCCCAAGATTTCCGTTGTCGTTCCCATCTATAAGGTGGAGGAGTGCCTGGCCTGGTGCCTGGACTCCCTGCTTGCGCAGGACATGCCCGATTGGGAAGGCGTGCTGGTCAACGATGGCTCGCCGGACGGTTCGCGCGATATTGCGGCTGCCTATTGCGAAAAGGACGCGCGCTTTACGTTGGTCGATAAAGAGAACGGGGGCCTGTCGAGCGCGCGCAATGCAGGCATCGCCGCGTCCACGGCGCCTATTGTCGCGTTCTTGGATTCCGACGACCGCTTTACGCCCGATGCATGCCGCGTGATCGTCGATGCCTTTGAGCGCGAGGACTGCGACGTGTTGACCTTTGGCGCGAACCCGTATCCGCTGGAGGCGGGGTATCCGTGGCTTAACTATGTGCTTAGCCCGCGCGATGTGTCGTTTGAGGGCTATAGCTCCGACCTGCTGTTTAAGGAAGCGTCTCGTCCCTTTGCATGGCGCACCGCCTGCAAGCGCGACTTCTTGCTGGGCAACGGGATCGTGTTCGACGAAACCGTTAAGTATGGCGAGGACCAGGTCTTCGACTTTGCCGTGTACGGTCGTTCGCACAAGACCGCGCTTATCTCGAACAAGTTGTACGACTATCGCGTGGCTCGCAAGGGTTCGCTCATGGACACCATGCGCTACGACGACGAGACACGTCTGCTGGAGCACGTGAAGATTTACTCCGCTATGCTGGCTGACTGGCAGCGCGACGGTCTCGACGCACAGCATGCTGATGACCTGGCGTACTTCCTGTGTGATCTGGTGCTGTACGATGCGCTGAGGTTGCTGGGTTCGGACTGCGGCAAAGTGTTTGCTGCCGTTGCCGCGGCGCTTAACGGTTCTGCCGTGGACAACGATGCTGCGCTCGCACAATGTGCTCCTTCGGTTGCCGCCATGGTGCGCGCGGCACTTATCGGTAAGGCCCCTGCTGCTCGTTTGTGCAAAAAGCTCATGTTCGATTACGACGTCTTGAGGTTTGGGCGCCTGGGTGCCTGCAAACGCATGGCAGCGAACGCCCTGGGAAAGCGAGAAGTGTAGATGAGTATCAAACGTTTGGCACTTTGCCGCAGCCAGGGCCGTCTGTTTGTGCTGCTTCGTTTTGCCGGTCAGGATGTCGCCGCGCTTATTGAGCGGGAGGGTTCTCAAGCGTTTGTCCATGCGACGACGAGCGGTTCTCGTGTGCCGTCGCTGGTGCTCCCGGTCGATCATGGCCGTGTGCTGGCGCTTTGCCCTTCCGTTTCCGGTTACGAGCGCGAGCTCGCCGTCATGGTACTTCCGTTTTTGGATGGCTCGTCGATGGATGTCGTTTTTGCATCCGGTGGTCAAAGGTTGGGCTCTATTCGCCTCGATAGCCGCGTGGCCAAGCTGGAATCCAAGATTAACTACAAAGCAAAGCCTGCGCTGTGCGCGCTTATCCGCGATGCGCAGCGTGGCGAATGCTGCGGTCGCTACGAGATCGATGCCATTCGCTATTTGCCGGCAGACTCCGGCGCGGTGTGGCGCTATGAGGTTACCTGGGCGGGAGACCCCCAGTGCGCACCCGAGTTCCAGATCTCCGATACGCATATGAATGCCATCGATGTCACCGTGCATGTGTTTGAGTCGCAGGTCGATGTGCCGCAGCAGGACGGATGCCGCGTCAATAAAACGTTTCTGAGCGTTGAGATGCCTCAGGATATACGAGATTTTGTCGCGATCGTGAGCGATCCCACAGAGCGGATCCAAAGCGGGTTTTGCGCCATGGATGGTCGCCTGTACAACGGCATGGTCGACGACAGCTGGAACCGTATGAAGGACGCGCGTGCAGACGACGCAGCTTATCGACGTTGGTTTGAGCAGCATCGCGCAAAGCCGGGCGATTTGGCGTGCCAGCGTGTCGCTTCGGCGGCCTTTGCCTATAGACCGCTCGTGAGCATTGTGGTGCCGTGCTACAAGACTGATCGGGTCTACCTGCGCGAGCTGCTGGAATCGGTGCAAGCCCAGAGCTATGACAACTGGGAATTGCTGCTTATGGACGCCTCGCCCGAATGGGACGCGGTGGCCACCCTTGCGGCAGGTGCCAACGACGAGCGCATCCGTCGCATCGAGCTTCCCGGCAACGGCGGCATTGTGGTCAACACCAACGCAGGTATCGAGCAAGCGACAGGCGACTACATCGCTTTCTTGGACCACGATGACATTCTGGAACCGGACGCGTTATTCCAGTATGTTTCCGCGCTGAACAAGGCGGCCGAGGGCGAGCGTCCCCAGGTCCTGTTCTGTGATGAGGACATGTTCCAGAAAACGGGGGAGTGGGGCCAGCCGGTCTTTAAGACCGTACTCAACGTCGACCTGCTCTATAGCCATAACTGCGTGACGCATTTCCTGATGGTGGAGAAGGCGCTCATCGATCACATTGGTATGTCCCCAGAAGACGTTGCGGGCGCCCAGGACTACGACTTGACGCTTCGCTGCCTTGCAGCCGGCGCGCGCTTTGAGCACGTTGCGCATGTGCTGTATCACTGGCGCGTGCATCCGGGATCGACCGCCGATGGCTCTGCCGATAGCAAGCCGTATGCCATTGAAGCGGGTCGTCTTGCGCTGCAGCGCCACTTTAACGCGCTGGGCGTTCACGGAACGGTCGAGGAGACCGAGACGCCGTTTGTCTACCGCATGCGCCATGCGCTGCCGGAGCCTGCGCCGCTGGTGAGCATTGTGATCCCCACCAAGGATCACATTGAGACGCTCGATGCCTGTGTGATGTCGATCGCCCAGAAGGCCACGTATACCAATTACGAGATCGTCTTGGTGGAGAACAACAGTGAAGCCCCGGAGACGTTTGCGTATTACGAAACCCTGCCAGAGCGCGTGGCTGCAGCATCCGAAGGCAAGGGCATCGCGCGCGTTGTGTACTGGCCGGGCGAGTTCAATTACTCTCAGATCATCAATTTTGGTGTGAAGCACGCCAAGGGTGACTACCTGCTGCTGCTGAACAACGATACCGAGGTCATAAGCCCGGACTTTATCGAAGAGATGATGGGCTATCTGCAGCGTCCCGATGCGGGCGTGGTGGGCGCCAAACTCTACTTTGCCGATCATCTGGTGCAGCATGCCGGCATTTTGATTGGCGTGCGTGGCGCACTTGCCCATGCCAACCAGGACTTCTCGGCAAAGCGCGAGGGCTATCTTGCCCGTGCCGTGCGCCCGGGCAACTTTAGCGCCGTGACGGGTGCCTGCCAGATGGTGCGACGCGACGTATTTGAGCGCGTCGGCGGCTACAACGAGGAATTCGCCGTCGGTTTTAACGACGCAGACTTTTGCCTGCGCGTGTGGGAGGCGGGTTACCGCACCATCTTTACGCCCTATGCCGAGCTGTACCACTACGAGTTCACCTCGCGCGGCAGGGAAGAGGCCAACGAGGAAAAGCTGCGCCGCTGGAAGCGTGAGCAGGCGCTGTTCATGCAGCACTGGCCTGAGTTCTTCCTCGATGGCGACCCGTGGCTCGGACCAAACCTATCCTCCGACAGTGAGTACTTCTCGTTTTAGTGCGAAGTAATGCCAAGGTCCGGCAAAGTATCCTCCAGAGCTGCAAGAGCGGTGGGGTTCAGGTACTCCTCGTTCAAGCAGCTCTTGTCATATCGAAAACGTGTGTCTCGTGAGCATTCGATGAGTTCTGCAGTAAAGAACTTCTCCCAGCTAAAGAACTTTGAGCTTTCGATATGTTCAGCGGGGTTAAGCAGCATGTCCTTAATGTGTTTGCTGTTGAATAATCCCGACTTCAACACGAGCCATTCAAACGATTCCGGTAGGAATAGCTTGATGTTCTTTCGGCGCAATAGAGCAGCTGCTTCCGCAATTTCTGGTCCAAAGGCGGCACCGTCGGCAATCACGAGGATGTCGTTTTCCGGTGCGTCCATAATGCAGTTGCAAATATTTGATTTGCCTCCCGCGCTGATGCATTTAATGCTGCTCTTTTTGCATAGCAAACTGAAGAATTCGTAGCCCGAATTTGTGTCCTCGACAATGACAAGCTCGGGCCTCTCGCCTCTAAAATCAGTATCACCGTAAATACGATATGTAGAGGTGTAGACACGAGAGTAAACGGGATACTTCGTTGTGGTTCGGTTGGTGTTCTTAAGACCGTAGATTTCATCAACGCTATAGGGCAGTTGGCGCAGTGACTCTCTGGCGACAATTACGTAGTAGTTTGAGCTACGCTTTGCTTCATGGGCAAATTCTCTTGATCGAACAAAAGTATTGCCCTCATCAATAAAAACAATACTGCTGGAAATCTCTTGGAGATCTCTACGCCAATATTTTCCAGATATTGTTTTACAGGGCACTTTGCAACTTACTGTTACGCCGCTTTGTGCCCCAAGCTCTTCGTGAGCTGCCACCATATCAAGCAGAGTTGTCTTGCCTGTAGCACTGTTACCTTGGATGATGGTCAGATTTCTATTGATGGTCAGTTTAAACTGAACCCGGTTATTTTGAATAATTACCTTGTATGATCCGCGCATCAGGAGTTCTCCCTTAGGCATTTTCCAGCTATGGGGACAAGGTCAAACATTGTGTGGACTATATCGCCCGTATTTGCAATGGTTACCGTGAATTTGCCGTTTCCAAAATCCATTATGTGGTAGAGATTGATTGTTAGATCCTTTTGCGCGGCGATCCTCAGAATCCAGTAGGCGCAATTATCACCGCAATTTGAGGCGTTATATATATTCTGCGGCATAAAGTACATAAGCAGTAGCGTTTTGGTGCCGCTGGATAGTTTCTCGGGAGGAATGATGCCTAGAATCTTGGTATCGATTGCATTGGGGCCTACCACGGTGCCTTTGTCGATGGATTTTATGACCCTTTGGGCAAAGGAGTCTTGAAACCACTGGGGCGAATATACGTTATCGAAGTAAACGGACGTGTTGTAGATAACGTTTTCCATATCACCATAGTGAATTGTTAGCACGTCAGCTCCTTCGGCTTGCTGATTTGGCATCTAGTGAGATTGATTATATCGCAGCACATGAGGCGGGCGTTATCGGCCCGCGGTAGATGTGATTGATGACCAAGGTTTGTATTTTGTTGCTTTATTATTCAGTTCACTCGTTTAATCAGTTCGCTCATGCGCTAAGTTTGCCTTAGAAGCTATTTAGCGTAACGGTTGAGGTGTGGCGACTCATATTTAAATTGCAGTCACAAAGACACCTTTTATCGATTTCCCGTTGAAATACTGAATTGATAGTTTAAAAATAACTTAAGAGAGCCTTAAATCTCGGAAAAAGGATGTCGTATGAAAACCTTCGAGAAAGATGGCACGGACTAACAGTGCTGGGAGTTGTTGCATTTGCTGCTGCCTGCATGACGGTTGCCCCGGCGCCCTCATTTGCTGATATTGCTGGCGGTGGCGGAGGCGGTGGACCGATTACGGAATGGTGTTCCGACGGTCGTCCGAAGACTGGACTCGTTCGGTGCGAGGACGGCAACCTTCGCTATTTCGATCCCGAAACTGGCGCCATGGTCACGAACCAGTGGCATAACGAATACGAAGCTGTCTGGTACTATTTTGGCGCTGACGGGACCGCGGTGTCGGGCTGGCAGTCTATCGGTGGGGACAAGTATTACTTCTATCCCGAAAACCATGATATGGCATACGGCCGAGTTCAGATTGACGGCAAGAACTACTTCCTGAACACCCCTGGTGCCAACGCCGATGGCCGCATGCAGCATAGTGGCTGGTTCTACGACTCCATCTACGGAAAGTGGTCCTATGCGACCTCCGACGGTGAGCTATTGACCGGTTGGCATAATCTCGGCGGGGCTTGGTACTATTTCAACGAATCTGGGGTCATGCTGACTGGCTGGATCAACGATTCGGGTACCTGGTACTACACTAATGCCTCCGGTGCGATGGTCACTGGCTGGCTCAACATCGGCGGTACGTGGTTCTACCTCGACGGCTCGGGCGCCATGGTCGCTAACAGCTGGCGCAGCCTCGGCGGCTCCTGGTACTGGTTCGGCGACTCCGGTGCAATGGCCACTGGCTGGTTCTTGGCAGGCGGCTCTTGGTACTATGCGAGCGGTTCGGGCGCCATGGCAACCGGCTGGCTCAGCAATGGCGGCACGTGGTATTGGCTCGGAGGTTCGGGCGCTATGGCCTCTAACTCTTGGGCTAACGTTGGTGGAGTTTGGTACTGGTTCGACGATTCCGGCGCGATGGCCACCGGCTGGCGTCAGGTCGGCGGCGCCTGGTACTACTTTAGCGGTTCCGGCGCTATGGCTCACGACGCCTGGGTCGGCGACTACTACCTCCAGTCTTCCGGTGCCATGGCTACGAATGCCTGGGTTGGCTCCTACTATGTCGGCGAGGACGGCAAGTGGATTCCGGGCTACGGTTTAGTTTGGTATAAGAACGGTAGCGATGTTTACCATACGCATAAGTGCCGTACCGTTGGTAAGGACGCAAAGGGCTATTCGCAGATCTCTATTCAGGAGGCCCAGAGGCGTGGCGCTTCACGAGAGTGCAAAAACTGCCAGCAAATTGGCTAGCACATTACTGAGCTAGTTTTGATTGAGGCCCCGTTGCCCTGAAGCGACGGGGCCGCTGCGTGATTGGATACCGTGCTGTTATGAAGAAATGGTCATTCGGAGTGCTGGCTTTTTCGGGCCTCATTTCTTTTGGGCTCCTTTTGGGTTCGCCCTCGATGTTATACGCCCTTGATTCGAATAACACTGACGAAGGTCCCGCATCTAACGTTGCTATTGCTTCTGTCGAGTCAGGCGTTGATGCTCAGCGCGAATCGACCTTCGCTGTCGAGCAGAACTCTCAGGTGGATAATGAGACCCCTTCCGAGGTTTCGAATCAAATTATTTGGCATCAGGGGTGGATATCACCCGAAGAAGGGGCTGGTTTTTGGCGTTGGGGCTTGTCCGACGGAACAATCGCTGTTTCTTCTTGGAGACATATAGACGGTAGCTGGTACTGGTTCGACGACGAAGGTCGAATGGCTCAGGATGGGTTGGTTCAAGTCGGGGGTGCGACGTATGCCTTCTCCTCTTCGGGCGCAATGCGTGTCGGCTGGTACCTAGATTCTACGGGCTCCACTTCTGCTTGGCGTTATTTCTCCGGTTCTGGCGCCATGGTAAAAGGCTGGCTTTCAGACGGCAGCAACTGGTATTGGCTGGATGATGAGGGCAAGATGGTCCACGATGCGATGCTGCAGATTGGGGGAGCCACGTATGGATTCTCTTCTTCTGGTGCAATGCTTATCGGATGGCATCTTGATGCTTCTGTCTGGCATTATTTTTCCGGCTCTGGCGCTCTGGTAAAGGGCTGGCTCTCGGATGGGGGTCGTTGGTACTGGCTTGATCCTGCAGACGGTTCTATGGCCACCGGGCTGAATGAATGCAATGGCACCTCTTATATCTTTAACAGTTCAGGGGCCATGCTATCCTCCCAGTGGGCACTTATTGACAACAACTGGTATTACGCTGACTCCAACGGCTTACTGCATGGAGGTTGGTTACTTCTAGGGAATTCTTGGTATTACCTGGATCCAGGAAGCCATATTATGCTCACGGGCTTTGTGCAAGTGGGCTCGTCCACCTATTTCCTTACGAGCTCAGGTGCCATGGCAACAGGCTGGGCACTTGCTGATGGTACTTGGTATTACGCCGCATCAAACGGAGCTATTCAACGAGGGCGATGGATAAAGTCCGGAAGCGCCTGGTATTACCTTGATGATGTATCCGGCGCAATGCGTACTGGTGAATTTGCGGTAGGAAGCAAGCGCTATTTTTCTTATGATTCCGGTGCAATGGCATCTTCGTGCTGGATCAACTTGAACGATGGTATGGTATGGGCGAATTCGTCTGGAGCACTGAGCGAGCCGTTGCCTACTTCATCTGATGGATCTCCTGTAGTCGCTGATCGTACTGACTCGTCTTCATTGCCAGGTGTGATTCATATTGGAGATGCGGTTTTCTATGCGGATGCGAATGGTGTCGTTAACGTGGCGTCTGGTTGGATTATGTCGAAAGACGCTTCTGACGAAAGTGGCAATACTTGGTACTACGCATCTTCCAATGGTGTCCTTAAGTCTGGTTGGCAATATGTCAACGGTGCGTGGTATTGGATGGACCCTTCCACATTCAAGATGAAAACTGGATGGCTTAATGACGGCGGTACGTGGTACTGGCTCCAGCCTTCGGGTGCCATGTTTGCTAACGGGTGGCTGAAAATCGATGGCGTTGACTATTACTTCAATGCAAGTGGTGCATGGTTGAATACGTCTGGTTCTGTTTTGGGGGTCAATAGGTCCAGCTTGGTCAATTGGCTTATGAGCCACGAAAACGACGGCTATTACCGTGGAACACGCTACGACACGCATCTCAGCCAGGAAACGTGCATGTACCCAAAGGGTGATCCGCGTTGGGACGGTTATACGGGCATGAATTGTGGTGGATTTGTATCGCATGCATATATGAAGGCGGGCGGGAATTTAGCTCCCATTGCCGCCGAGCAGAGCCATTCCCCTTGGAGTGGAGGTCCCGGAAGGGGCGGCTGCGTAAACGCTTATCGTTGGTACGGCTACGCTATCGATACGTGTGCGAACGTGACTTATTTCAACTCTATTGATGAGTTGTTACGTAGTGGTTTGGCTCGTAAGGGGGACATTGTGTTCTTCAATCCTTACAACCCATATGCGGACGATAGCCACATTGGCTTTTTCTGGGGCAATTCGCCGAGCGAAAATTTGTTCTGGCATAGTGATGGTTATGGAAATCGCATCTCCGGTTTGACCGCTTTGGGCCCATCGAAAGTAATACTGATTCGTTAGAATTCCGAGTTGTAGGGGACTCTCTGGGCCCCCTACCTTTTTGACATCTGGTTTGAAAGTTTATTTGAAGTCGGTATTCTTGGGGGCAAGAGGAGGGGGCAATGAGCCTGCGGGTTCAACCCTGCCGGTAAGTTCTTCTTTTCTTTGCAGCATTGCGCCCAACTATTTATTGTCCTAGATGGCATCTTGTCCTGTTAGATGTTCGGGAATCTTTCATAGCTATGCTGTAAGCTAGACGCAATCAAGAGCGAATGACGAGGTTTACATGAACAAACATCTTAAGTTGTTTTCGGCATTGTTGGTGCTGATGCTCTTTGCGCCCGTTTCTATGTTTGTATGCCCTGCGGATGCAGAGGCTGCTCAGACTCTGGTTGAGAATTCTTGGCGTTATGAGGGTGGACAATTAGTTTCAGATGATGCTTCTTCCGAAGAAGACGGAATAGCTTTATTGTCTATGGACGCTCTTCCCGATGGGGTTACAGCTCAGGGCATTGACGTCAGCGAGCACCAAGGGCGTATTGATTGGGACGCAGTTAAAGCTTCTGGCATCGATTTCGCTATTCTGCGCGTTGGGTTTGGCGCTCCGTCTTTCGGCGGTCGAGTTGACTATCAATTTAATCGAAATATTTCTGAGTGCGAGCGACTCGGAATTCCCTACGGCGTCTATGTCTATTCATATGCTTTTGATAATCAACAGGCAGCCGATGAGGCGTCCATGGTGATTGACTGCCTATCGGGGCACAATCCTAGGCTACCGGTGTATTACGATCTTGAGGACAAGACAATTATTGCAGATGGTCGTCAATCCGGAATTGCATCTAGAGCTCAGACATTCTGTAATAAGATTTCTAGTGCTGGATATAAGCCAGGCATTTATGCAAACCTAAATTGGTTTAACAATATATTGACCGACCCTGTATTTAAAAGCGGTTCTTGGGATCATTGGATTGCTCAATACAACTCCCAATGTCACTATACCGCCAGTTACAGCTTTTGGCAGTATACAAGCCGCGGAAAAGTTTCTGGTATTAGCGGAAATGTTGATATGAATTACGCGTATGTTGATGTCTCTCTTTATTACTGGCAGTTAAAAGAGGGCACTTGGTATTACGCAACCTCTGACGGCAAAGCGTATACCGGATGGTTGCGCCAGGGCGGAGCCTGGTATTGGCTCGACCCCGACGCGGGCGGTGTAATGGCCACCGGGCTCTACGAGTGCAACGGCTCCATGTACTGGTTCAACGCCTCCGGCGCGATGGCGACCGGATGGGTCCTCGACGGCGGCACCTGGTACTACGCGACTGGCTCCGGCGCGCTGGCGCGCGGCCCCGTTTCCGTCGGCGGCGTGCCCTACTGCTTCGACGCCCGGACGGGGGCCATGCTGACGGGTTACCAGACTGATGCGCAGGGCGTCCGCCGCTACTTCGGCAGCTGCGGTCCCCTTAACGGCTGGGGCCTCGTCGACGGCTCCTGGTATTGGTTCGCTGACGGTATCGCCTCGACCGGCTGGCTTTACACCGGCGGCTCCTGGTACTGGCTCGACCCCGACGCGGGCGGCGCCATGGCGACGGGCCTCCATTCGTGCAACGGTTCCGCATACTGGTTCAACAGCTCCGGCGCAATGGCGACCGGATGGGTCCTCGACGGCGGGACCTGGTACTACGCGACTGGCTCCGGCGCCCTCGCCTCCGGCTGGCTCAACCTAAACGGTGCGTGGTACTGGCTCGATCCCTCGACGCACGCCATGGCCACTGGGCTCCACGAGTGCAACGGCTCCGCGTACTGGTTCAACGCCTCCGGCGCGATGGCGACCGGTTGGGTCCTCGACGGCGGCACCTGGTACTACGCGACGGGATCAGGCGTGCTGGCCTCCGGCTGGGCATACGTCGGCGGCGCCTGGTACTGGCTTGACCCCACGACGCACGCAATGACTACGGGTGTTCAAGAAATCGATGGGGTGCAATACTCTTTTGCTAGCAATGGTGTATGGCTTGGCTAGCAGCTCTTCTTTAATTGCTTTTTTCTAATTACATATTGCTCTTAGCCATCCATTTGTAGACTATGTTTATGTAAAAATTGGTTACTACTGGGGGCTGCACATGGCAAGGAAAAAGCGAATAATATTAATCCTAATCATTCTTTCAACCCTACTGCTCGCTGGGCCCGGTGTGGTTGATATCGCGAACGCAGAACCCATAAGCTCCTCTATCCCTACTGATATTGAGAGGCAATCCGTCCCCTCGACTCTTTCTCCTTCCGATTCAATCGATGATGGTCCTGCTCAAGAATCCGTTAAATGGAATCTGGGTTGGAATTCGTTTGACGGCAACTGGTTCTATGTGGATTCAGTCAATCCGGTCTCGTTGCATTCTGGCTGGCTCTATACCAATGGGGCCTGGTACTGGCTCGATCCCTCGACGCACGCCATGGCCATCGGGCTCCATGAGTGCAATGGCTCCGCATACTGGTTCAATGGCTCCGGCGCGATGGCGACCGGATGGGTGCTCGACGGCGGGACCTGGTACTACGCGACGGGCTCAGGCGCGCTGGCCTCCGGCTGGCTCAACCTAAACGGTGCGTGGTGCTGGCTCGATCCCTCGACGCACGCCATGGCGACGGGCTTTCACGAGTGCAACGGCTCCCTGTACTGGTTTAATTCGTCCGGCGCGATGGCGACCGGTTGGGTGCTCGACGGCGGGACCTGGTACTACGCGACGGGCTCCGGCGCGCTGGCGCGCGGCCCCGTATCCGTCGGCGGCGTGCCCTACTGCTTCGACGCCCGGACGGGGGCCATGCTGACGGGTTACCAGACTGATGCGCAGGGCGTCCGCCGCTACTTCGGCAGCTGCGGTCCCCTTAACGGCTGGGGCCTCGTCGACGGCTCCTGGTATTGGTTCGCTGACGGTATCGCCTCGACCGGCTGGCTTTACACCGGCGGCTCCTGGTACTGGCTCGACCCCGACGCGGGCGGCGCCATGGCGACGGGCCTCCATTCGTGCAACGGTTCCGCATACTGGTTCAACAGCTCCGGCGCAATGGCGACCGGATGGGTCCTCGACGGCGGGACCTGGTACTACGCGACTGGCTCCGGCGCCCTCGCCTCCGGCT
>DAWDYI010000006.1:0-4120 GCA_052344885.1 Collinsella aerofaciens | reverse complement strand
CTCGACGGCGGGACCTGGTACTACGCGACTGGCTCCGGCGCCCTCGCCTCCGGCTGGCTCAACCTAAACGGTGCGTGGTACTGGCTCGATCCCTCGACGCACGCCATGGCCACGGGCGTTCAAACTATCGGATCATGTGAATACATATTTAATAGTACCGGCAAGATGATGGCTAATTGCTGGTCAAACGGTGATGGGTCTTGGATGTATCATTCGTCATCCAGCGGCGCAATTGACCTTAAAGGCATCATGACCGATTCGGGAATCCAGCTGATTGACGACGACGGTAATGCCAGAACTGGTTGGATTGAGAGTCAGGGTGCTCGATATTATTGTTCTGCTAGTGGAGTAATTCTGACTGGGTGGCAGCAAATTGCTGGGTCTTGGTATTACTTTAACCCGGATGGTCGAATGGCGACCGGCTGGCTTAACGATGGCAGCAACTGGTACTGGCTGGATTCCGCTTCTGGCGCGATGAAAACGGGATGGCTTTCCCTTGGGGGCACATGGTATTACCTTGATGCCGCACGTGGGGGAGTAATGTTGAGCAACGGTTGGTATTGGATCGGCTCTACTGACTACAAGTTCAGTTCATCCGGCGCAATGGTTGGCGCTTGGGTCGATGTCCCGTGCTATTCGCAGTACCCGGAACTTCCTACTGGCTGTGAGTCGGTTGCCCTTACAAACTTGCTTAACTACTATGGTTTCGGTTTAGGTAAGACGATTATTGCGGATTATTACTTGCCCAAGGGAAGCAACGGCAACTTTGTTACCGCCTTTGATGGCAACCCAAGGCGTAGCAGCGGGGGTCTCATGGGATGCGTCGCCCCTGCGATTACTATTGCTGGTAATAACTTTCTGCGCGCTGCGGGAAGTATCATGCAGGCAAAAGACGTTTCTTTCTCGTCAATTTCTTCCATTAAGAACAGACTGACCTGTGGACAACCTGTTGAGATGTGGAATACCGAATGGGGAAGTTGGCCAGGAGGCCGTTATGCTGCTCGTTGGTATAACGGGCATTCCTATGGTCTGTGGGGCGGTAATCATGCCGTAGTCCTTAAAGGCTATGATGACGAGCAGGGAATTGTCTATCTTTCGGATTCGATTAACGGCAATGTTACGCGAAATGCCCAGGTGTTCTTCGGCACGTGGCAACAGATGGATAGCCAGGCTGTGGTAATTGAATAGCCATGATGCTAAAAGGGGAGAGCTCGTCGAGCTCTCCCCTTTTACTATATTGTTAATCAAGCTACGCCGTCTTATTACGTCCAAATAGTTCGTCCCAGTTACTAGCTGCCAAAACTGTTCCGCATACAATTACAACGCAGCAGATTACGGATGCCATATCGGGAATTGTTCCAAGCAAGATCAGGCCAAAGACCACCGACCATGCCGAATAGGAGATATTCAGAGCCATCGCACGCGCTGCTCCGATTGCCGCAATCCCCTTGTAATAGAACAGATAGGATGCAGTTCCTGCGAGTCCGGCGAGTGCAATAATCAATGTAGGCATGCTCGGGATGGCACCCAGCGTGAAATGCCATGCTCCGAAGAGGGGGAGTACAAGCACTCCATAAACAAGCGCACTTGTAGTTTCGCGGATTTGCAAAGCCGTTTCGTCATCAACGGCATCATCTTTCATTCCCCATGCGCACAGCACCGCTTCGGATCCCCATCCGATAACAGTAAGCACCGCGCCGAGTAAGCCGAGGGGGGCATTTGCAATCTCGCTCGATCCGGCCGATAGATAGCCCATCGTCATTACGCCGCAAAGAGCAACGAGAAGGGAAAGAATCTGTCCTTTGCCCATTTTCTCCTTCAGCAGCACGAAAGAAAGGAATGCTCCGACAGCGGGATAGAAGGCGGATATAATTGCCGTGTAGGCTGCTCCGATATTATTAATCGCCAATACGTATCCGGTCATTCCGATAGGTCCACCGAGCAGTGCGCCGGCGATGACGACCTTGCCCGAACGAGTTTTAAGTGCAGCGAGCGTGTCTTTTAATCTGCCTCGAACTCCCATGTACCCAAAGAGCCAGATCGCACAGAAGGCATCATGGAGAAAAGATCCCGCAATGGAGGCACATGCAAGCGCTTCCGCCGATCCAATATAGGGCGCGAGCGCCAAACCGATTCCAAGTATTACTGTATCAAGGCCCCAAAGAAGACCGCTAAAAAAGCCGAATTGCATCGTTACTCACCTTTTCGATAGATCTCCAGTGCCTTTTTAAGGTATTTGGCACTGTAATTGAAGTAGATATAGAGCCATTCGCCTACGAAGTCGCCTTCGGCTTCTTTCAGAAGAGACCAGAGGTACCAGCACCATCCTGCAAGGGCAATGTGCGCATAGTTATGTGCAACTTCGTTGTTTGTTGCCTTGCGCCCAAAATATGCATCAAGCGCGCGGTCGACTTCATCTTCGGAAAGCTCGCAGCAGACACTGCACGTTCCAAAATCGTTTGCATAATCGCTCATGCCAGCATATTCCCAGTCAATGAGATAGTACTTGTCGTTTTCATCGATAAGGAAATTGAGGTAAAAGAAGTCATTGTGACAAAGGCATTTTGGCGCATTGTCGGCCTGGACAAAGTGCTCCAATTCATCGATTTCGGCGGCCATTTCCCTGTAGCCTGGAATGTCGATAGGGCCTTTTTCCAAAAGAAGTGATTCGTAGCGCTTCGCTTCGAGGCAGAAGTCAAATTCGGTTTCGACATTTGCACCGCTCTCGTGAAGCGAACGACACATCTGCATCATTCGATTCATTTGGGCATCATCATGCGGATCAGGCTGCTTTGCGTTGGGTACAAACTTCGAAATTTTCCAACCGCGCTTTGGGTCCTCATGAATGAACGTGTCGTCAAGGCCGAGTTCCTTGGCCTTTTTAAGTGCGGCTACTTCTCCATTTCTGTTAATAAGCAGTTCGGTCCCGACTCCCGGATGGCGGTAAACGTACTCTCCGTCATTGGTTCTAAAGTGGCACGATAGATTCGTAAGACCTTGTTTAAGGGGATAAACGTCGTGAATCTCTGATTTGGAGCAGCCGAGCACTTGCTCGATGTTATCGAAAATATCGGAGTCAACGTTTTCGATAAAATGCGGATCAAAGGCACGCAGTTCATCAAGAGAATCGAATTCGTTGATCTCGCCCTCAGGATACTTTTTGATCACCATATCGAGCTCCTTGATGTGCTCGATATATAGATCTTCCCAAAGCTTGTCCGTTGTTTCGGGCTTGTTATATTCCGTTTCGAGAATCTGCTTAAATGCAAGCGAGAAGGCTTTATCAAAGTAGACATGTCCGAGCATATACCAAGCATCGGAACCGCCAATCGTAACATTGGTGATTCTGTCCATTGCTCCGGTTTGAATGCACCATTCTTTGGTGGCGCCTTCAGCATATTGAGCAGAATAAAATGCTTTCCAAACGTATGCTTCAAACGGATTGTTTAGAAGGTAATCATCGCTTGAACAAATATAGGTGTTGCCAAGCCGCTCTTTTACGCACATAAGCGATGCGTGGTTATTTTTGGATGCATATTCGTTGTTGACGACAATCGAAACGCCGAACTTGCTTTCGAGATAGAAGAAATACTCTTTTTTATAGCCGACAACGACGGTGATATTGCTGATACCTGCGTCTTGCAGCTGCCTAATCTGACGTTCGATGAGAATCTCACCACGTACCTTTAAAAGGCCTTTGGGCTTTTCATACGAAATGGGAGCAAAGCGGCTCGAAAGCCCCGCAGCCAATATCACTGCGTTTTCAACCTTATAGGGGTGAAGTGCTTCGTAACCGTTGTCGGTTAGGCTGTCCGATTCGAGAAGGCCTTCATTCGTAAGCTCTTTATTTGCTGCGTTTACCGATCCAAGTGAGAGGCCAGTGCGCTCGGCAACTTCTCGCTGGCTGGCATATGGGTTCTTTAGGTATTCGTACAGAACAGTAAAGTTACGCTTGGTCAGTTCCACTGCAGGCCTCCAATTAAGATGTTCATTGCTTAGGAAAAGAATAGAATGATTGAACGTTATGTTCAATTTAATATATTTATCTACATAGACTGAACAGACAGGGTTGATTTTCAATCTCAACGCAACAGCCTGAACGGACCCCGCGTTTCCGCAG
>DAWDYI010000005.1:0-59017 GCA_052344885.1 Collinsella aerofaciens | reverse complement strand
AGGGCTATCTGGGCCAGGAGGCCACGCTGTGCGCCGATTCGTATCTGTACAACGTCCTCGATAAGCAGCGTAAATGGTACGGTGAGAACCGTCGCCGCAACATCAACTGTGAGCTGTACCGCAACCGTGCGCTGGTGGTGCCCGCGGTGCGCTTCGACCGCAAGCATGTGCACGCCTATGCCGACGTGATCGTCGCCGCTGCACCCAACGCCAAGCGTGCTCGCCAGGAGTACCGCGTGAGCGACGATGCCTTGCTTGACGCCCTGCGCGACCGCATTCGCTTTGTGCTTGCTATCTGCGATGAGCTTGGCCGCGAGAAGCTCGTGCTGGGTGCTTGGGGCTGCGAGAACAACGGCTTTGACGCAGAGGCCGTGGCCGAGCTCTTCCGCAAGGAGCTCGCGTCGGGCGACTTTAAGGTCAAGCAAGTCTTCTTTGCCGTGCCTTCTACGCGCTGGGATGAGGATTTTGCCAAGTTCGAGCACGTGCTGGCAAACTTCCCCGAGCGCAACGAGGAGTCCTATGCCCAGGTTGCCGCTCGCGCTGCGGCAGCTCGCGCCGCCGAGCAGGCCCAGGCTGCTACCGAGGATGATGAGGACGAGGACGATTGGCGCAAGTACCTGTAATCGGTACGTGCTGACAGATAGGTCGAGCCGACGGGAGAGACTGCTTCCGTCGGCTTTTTATTGAGTGGGGAGCTTACGATGAAAAACGTTCTGTGCTTTGGTGACAGCAACACCTATGGTTACGATCCGGCGGGTATGCGCGACGGTACCGCGGTGCGCTATGCGCAGGATGTGCGCTGGTGCGGCGTGGCCCAACGTGACTTAGGCGAGGGCTGGCATGTAATTGAAGAAGGCCTCAACGGCCGCACGACGGTACGCGACGATATGTGCCATCTGGACACCAATCTTAACGGCATCCGCGCGCTGCCGATGCTGCTTGAGGCTCATAAGCCGCTGGATGCGATCGTTATTATGCTGGGAACTAACGATTGCAAGACGGTCTTTAACGTGACAGCTTCCGATATCGCCCGTGGCGCCATGGCGCTGATTCGCGCCGTCCGCGCGTTTCCGTGGACCGACGCTGCGCCTTGCCCGCGCATCCTGCTGATGGCTCCTATCAAGATCAAGCCGCAGATCGCCGATGTGTATATGACCGACTTTGACGAGCATTCCGTTGAGGCATCTGAGCATTTTGGCGAGTACTATGCGCACGTGGCCGAGCAGTTTGGCTGCGACTTTTTGAATGCCGCCGAGTTTGCCGAGCCGGGCGATATCGACTATCTGCATATGATGCCCGAAAGCCACGAGAGCCTGGGTCACGCTGTGGCAGCCAAGCTCCAAGAGATGCTCGGTGAGTAGCGCGACCCAAAGCCATCACAAAGGTACCCTTGTGGTGGCTTGTTTCGTTGATTTGTCTTGATCTGTAACAGCTGTAAGGCCGAAAACGGGCTAGATGTTACAGATTGAGATTATTAAGGTCGATATCGGTCGTTTGCCTCGATCTGTAACATCTAGGGTCGATTTAGCCGAGTTACTGTTACAGATCAAGACTATCTTCTCGGTGGAATTTGAATGTCTCGATCTATAACAGGTGGGCTGAAAAATGGGCTCTAACTGTTACAGATCGAGATGTTTGTGGGGGCCACCGCAAAGGTGCCTGTCCCCTTTGCGGCGGTTTTGGGCTGCAAATCTTAATATTGCCACATGTGGTTGACGGGGCCAGAGCCTTTGCCCATGTCAAAGCCGGCGGCGAGAGCGCCGGTTAGGTAGGCCTTGCCGGCGTTGACGGCGTCGGCAAGATCCATGCCCTGGGCCAGCGCGCAGGCGATGGCGGACGAGAGCGTGCAGCCGGTGCCGTGCGTGTTGTCGGTCTCGATGCGCTTGTGGCGGAACCACGTGGTGAGCGGATCGCCCAGATGGTTGCCCTCGTCATCGAGTGGCGCGGGTTCGGCCAATACATCGTTGGCCTCGTTGACAAGATGCCCACCCTTAACGAGGGATGCGCAACTAAAGCGGCGGGTGAGGAGCATGGCAGCATTTTGCTGTGTGCGCTCGGAGTCGACCTCGTAGTCGAGCAGGGCCATGGCCTCGGGAATATTGGGCGTGATGACGGTTGCTAGTGGGAACAGGCGGCGGGTGAGCGCCTCGGCGGCATCTTCGGCAATCAGCCGTGCGCCCGAGGTGGCTACCATGACGGGGTCGACGACCACGTTTGTCGCGTTCCAGGCGCTCAGGCGGTCGGCGATAACCTCGATAATCTCGGCAGAGGAAACCATGCCGATCTTGACGGCGCTGGGGCGGATATCGTCAAATACGGCGTCGATCTGCGCAGCGACAATATTCGGGGAGATATTCTGCACGGCGGTGACACCGAGCGTGTTTTGTGCGGTGATGGCGGTGATGGCCGTCTCGGCATACAGGCGGTGCGCCGTGATGGTCTTGATGTCGGCCTGAATGCCGGCGCCACCGCTGGAATCGGATCCTGCGATGGACAGGACGGCAGGTACCTTACTGCGATCCATGTTTGCTCCCTTGTTCGGTCGGAATCAAATGGGTCTTTAAACCAGCATTATAAAGATGCCCGGGCCGACTCTATGTCGAACCCGGGCGGGCGATGCAATCTTTACGCAAATGTAAGCAAATGTTCGCACGTCAACAATTGACGAACACCATGTTACCGATTGTTGCTCCGGTGACGCGTTAGTCCTCCATGCCGAGGTCGATCGTCGTGCCTTCGAACACCTTGTTAACGGTGCGGACGGCGCACATCTTGCCGCACATGGTGCAGGTGCCCTCGGTGGCGGCGGGGGATTCTTCGTAGCGTTTCTTGCCGGTGACCGGGTCGAGAGCACACTTCCACATGGCATCCCAGTCGAGCTTGCGGCGTGCCTGGCCCATCTTGTCGTCCATGTCGCGGGCGTGCGGCACCTTCTTGGCGATATCGGCGGCGTGCGCGGCAATCTTGGTGGCCATGAGGCCATCGAGCACGTCCTGGGCGTTGGGCAAACACAGGTGCTCGGCCGGCGTCACGTAGCACAGGAAGTCGGCGCCGGAGCTCGCGGAGATGGCGCCGCCGATGGCGGCGGTGATGTGGTCGTAGCCCACGCCGATATCGGTCACCAGCGGCCCGAGCACATAGAACGGGGCGTTGTGGCACAGGCGCTTCTGCAGTTTCATGTTGGCGGCGATCTCGTCGAGTGCCATGTGACCCGGGCCCTCGACCATGACCTGGACGCCGGCGGCCCAGGCGCGCTTGCACAGCTTGCCCAGCTCGATCATCTCAGCGGTTTCGGTGGCGTCGTTGGAGTCGTAGAGGCAGCCCGGGCGGCAGGAGTCGCCGAGCGAAATCGTCACGTCGTACTCGTGGCAGATTTCGAGCAGCTCGTCAAAGTACTCGTAGAAGGGGTTTTCGTTGCCGGTGACCTCCATCCAGCCAAACAGCAGCGAGCCGCCGCGGCTGACGATGTTCATCAGGCGGCCGGTCTCCTTAAAGGTCTTCGTGACCGACTTGTTGATGCCGCAGTGGATGGTCATAAAGTCCACGCCGTCCTCGGCGTGCGCGCGCACGACCTCGAACAGGTCGTCCTTGGTAAGCTTGACCAGCGGCTTTTCCATGTAGCCGATGGCGTCGTACATGGGGACGGTGCCTACCATGAGCGGCGTCTCGTCGATGAGCTGCTGGCGGAACTGGCGCGTCTTGCCCGAGTTGGAGAGGTCCATGATGGCGTCGGCGCCAAAGTCCTCGGCGATCTTGACCTTCTTCCACTCCTCGGCGGCATCGGCCTTATCGCCCGAGATGCCCAGGTTGACGTTGACCTTGGTGGACAGGCCCTCGCCGACACCAAAGGCGCGCATGCCCTTTTTGATATGCACGATGTTGGCGGGGATGGCGATTCGGCCGTCGGCCACGCGCTCGCGGATGTACTCGGGGTCGCGATGCTCGCGCTCGGCAACCTCCTTCATCTGCGGCGTAATCTGCCCGGCACGGGCGAAGTCAATTTGCGTGACGAGCTTGGGCTCGGTCTGTGTGCTCATTGGCACGGCTCCCTTCGTTGGCATTACCCATATCAGGTTTGCGGGTCAGGGCGGGCGCGCCCAGTCTCAGCCTGCCGTCTTGTCCTGCAAGCTCCCCGTTATGTCATGGGCTCAAGTATAGCCTGAATGGGTACGATTGGGCCAACGAGCGTGCCTGTGGGGAGGCGAACATGGAAGACAAGCATCTGTATCGAGAGACGCAATGGGATGTATCGGCCGAGGAAAGCCGTGCGCACCATGGCCTTGTCGCGATTGGTTTTGCGGTGCTTGCCGTGCTGGTGATTGCCTTTTGTATCTGGACGTTTGGTGGTCGCGGCGGCGTTGCATGGGAGTTCGAGGCTGATGATAGCCTGCCGATTATGACGATGAAGGTCTCTGGCGGCAATACCGTTGCCGCGCCGGGCGACTATTGGTATCCGCGCGATGGATTTGTCCAGCTGCAGCTGAGCGGTGGTTCCATTCCTGGTGAAGAGATCGAGCGCGTGACCTTCGATGCGTCGCTTAAGACACTGTTGGTCGAGCTCAAAGATCAAGGGGATGTGCCCACGACGATGGATATCGCCCTGACGGAATGGCGCCTGGAGCCCCCGTCGGGTGTCAAGGTGTCCGAGGTGGAGCATGTCAAGATTAACTACCAAGATGGCTCGACGAGCGAGATTGTAAAGGCCGGTGGCTTGGCGGAGTAGCGGGGGGTTGGAAACGGCGGGCCTATTGTGCCTGCGCGTTCATGAAAACCAGGGTGTTTTCGTCTGAAAGCTCGGGGATGTGACGATAGCCGATGTTGAATGCGGTAAGTCCGCTTGCATCCTCGAGCTCGTTTTCTGCCATCCACCGCACCATGGAGCCGCGCGCCTTTTTGCTGGCGGTCGACCGTTGGATGGGCTTCCCGTTGCGGATACCCTCGCCAAAAAGGCATGTGACGGCCGTGGCGTCGCCCGCGAGATGGGGCAGAACGGCTTTGGCATACTCTACGCTGGCGAGGTTGACGATCGTGGTGTTTGAGCCTGCCGGGGCGATAGCCTGCGCGAGCTTGTCGTTCCAAAACGCGTAGAGGTCTCGGGCATCGTCAACGGCGAGCTTCGCGCCCATTTCCAGCCGATACGGTTCGACGGCATGAAAGGGGCGTACGCATCCGTAAAGGCCCGAGAGGATCCACAGATGGTCTTGCAGCCATGCGAGCTGCGCGGAATCCATCACCTCGGGCGCCATGCTCTGGTATTGAATGCCGTGATAGGACATGACGGCAGGGGAGAGGTGACGGGCGAGTGCGGGATTGTCGAGATCGCCGTTTCCCAAGATGGGCCCGAACTCATGCAGGGTGTTGAGGCAAGGCCCCAGCAGTTTGTCACTCACGTTCCATAGCGCCTGCAGACCGCCGCTGCCTTCATTCCGCTCGATATCTAGCAGTGCGCGGTGGAGGCGAGCCGTCTCGTGCACAAAAGGTGGAATGCCCAGGACTTCAAAAGCATCCCTGGCCGCGCGCATTTGCTTGGCGGGCGAAATGATGACCTGCAGCATGGACTCTCCTCTGCCAAAAAGGAAGTTGCGGTGGAATACGGTCTGTTTTGGCCGGTTATGGGCCAGTTTAGTCCGTATTTCACCGCAACTGATGAAGGGTTGGTTAGGCGCGCTCGAGGAAGGCCTTGTAGCCGCGGTAGGCCTCGTAGATATCGGCCTTGTTGGCGACCTCCCACAGGGCGTGCATGGACAGGACGGCAACACCGGAATCGATGACGTTCATGCCGTACTTGGCCATGATGTAGGCGATGGTGCCGCCGCCGCCCGCGTTGACGCGACCGAGCTCACAGGTCTGGAAGTCCACGCCGGCCTCGTCCATGATGTCGCGGATGAGGGCCACGTACTCGGCGTCGGCGTCGTTGGAGCCGCCCTTGCCGCGGCTGCCCGTGTACTTGTTAAAGCACAGGCCGCGACCCATGAAGGCTGCGTTCTTGGTCTCGAACTTGCCGGCGTAGCCCGGGTCGAAGCCGGCGGACACGTCGGAGGAGAGCATGCGGCTACAGGCGAGTGCGCGGCGCAGGGCCAGCGGGCTGTCCTCGCCGGCGAGCGTCATGATCTCGGCGACGGTGTTCTCGAAGAAGCGGCTCGTCATGCCGGTGGCGCCCACGGAACCGATCTCCTCCTTGTCGACGATGAGCGTGATGCTCGTGCGCTCCACGTTGGCGACGTCGATCTGGGCGAGCATGGAGGGGTAGGCGCAGACGCGGTCGTCGTGGCCATAGCCCAAGATCATGGAGCGGTCGAGGCCCATGTCGCGGGCCGGGCCGGCGGGCACGACCTCGATCTCGGCGGAGAGGAAGTCCTCCTCCTCGACGTCGTACTGCTCCTTGAGGATATCCAGGAACATCTGCTTGACGGGCTCCTTGGGGGCGTCCTTGTCATCCTCGTCAAACTTGACGGGGCGGCCGCCCACGATCACGTCGAGGATCTCGGCGTCGACAGCGTCCTTGGCGGGCTTGGACATCTGCTCGCTCGAGAGGTGGATCAGCAGGTCGGAGATGGTAAAGACCGGGTCGTCCGCCTTGTCGCCGATGTTGATGTCGACGGTGGTGCCGTCCTTTTTGCAGATGACGCCCACGAGCGCGAGCGGGGAGGCCACCCAGTGGTAGCTCTTGACGCCGCCATAGTAGTGCGTGTCGAGATAAGCCATGTCGCCGGCCTCGAAGGTGGGATTCTGCTTAAGGTCCAGGCGCGGCGAGTCCACGTGGGCGCCCAGGATGTTAAAGCCCTGCTCGAGCGGGGCGGTGCCAAGGTTGACGAGCATAAGGTCCTTGCCGTGGTTGGCGGCGTACACCTTGTCGCCTGCCTTGAGCTCGCGACCCTCGGCAATCACGGTCTCCAGGTCGACGTATCCCGCCTCCTCGGCCATCTTGATGCCGGTCTTGACGCACAGGCGCTCGGTCTTGTTCTCGCTCAAAAACTGCTTATAGCCGCGGCAAAGCTCCTCGAGCTCCTCGATTTGCTGTGGCGTGTACTTTTTCCATGCGCAGGGACGCTCCATGACGCAGGCTCCTTTCGGATCGATCGTGCTGGTTGATGTGCCGTGAGCCATCGTATCACGCGCGGGCCCGCGGCGGCAGGGAAGCCTGATGTGCGGTGGCCGTGGGGCGGGGAGCGTGTAAACTGGTGTGAGCAAACCGTGCCCAGCCCAAAGCGAGGTATTCAATATGTCTGACAAGCGCCGCACCTTTGCCGTCATCGACGGCAACTCGCTCATGCACCGCGCCTTCCACGCCGTGCCGCCGACCATGAACGCGCCGGACGGTCGCCCCACCAACGCGATCTTTGGTTTTCTGAACATGTTCCTCAAGATGATCGATGCCTTTAACCCCGACGGTGTGGTCGTGGCGTTTGATAAAGGCAAGCCGCGCGTGCGCATGGAGATGCTGCCGCAGTATAAGGCGCAGCGCCCGCCCATGGACCCCGATTTGCACGTGCAGTTTCCGATGATCAAGGAGCTGCTCGGTGCGCTCAATGTGCCGATTCTGCAGTCTGAGGGCTGGGAAGGCGACGATATCCTGGGAACCATGGCGCGCCTGGGTGAGGAGGCCGGCTGCGACATGCTGCTGGTGACCGGCGACCGCGACATGTATCAGCTCGTGACCGAGCACGTCAACGTGGTCTCGACCCGCAAGGGCCTGTCCGACGTGGCGATCATGACGCCCGAGAGCGTGGACGATCTGTATCACGGCATCACGCCGGCGCTCGTGCCCGACTTTTATGGTCTGAAGGGCGACACGTCGGACAACATTCCCGGCGTACCGGGTATCGGCCCCAAAAAGGCAAGCGCGCTCATCGCGCAGTACGGCAGCCTGGACGAAGTCATCGCGCATGCCGACGAGGTCAAGGGCAAGATGGGCGAGAACCTGCGCGCGCACATCGACGACGCGCTGCTGAGTCGTAAGGTGGCGACCATCCGCACCGATGCGCCCGTTGAGCTCGATTTCGAGGCGACGTCCTTCCCGGCGTTTTCTGCCGATGAGGTGTCCGCAGCACTGGGTACGCTTGGTATCACTGCCATGCAGAACCGTTTCTTGGCACTGATCGGTGACGAGGGTGGCGCTGCTGCCGCTGCTAGCACGTTTGAGATGCCCACGATTGAGCGCACCGCTGCCGGCGATGCCGAGGCGCTTGCTGCCGTGGCGTCCGAGGTTGCCCGTGCGATCGAGGCGGGCGAGTGGGTCGCCGCCGTGGTGGACGACGACAAGGAAGAGGGCGCGCTCTTTGGACTGACGCGCACACTGTGGTTGGCGACGTCCAAGGGCCTGTTCGCGCTCGAGGAAGCCGATGACGGCACGCCTGCCGCTGTCGAGGGCTTCAACTTCGTCCACGGCGTGATCGCCGGCGTACTTGCGCGCCTGTTTATGGAGGGCCGTGTGGCGAGCCCGGATACGAAGGCGCTGCTGCACGAGCTTTCGCCCATCGATTCTTCTGAGCCCGAGCTCATGGACCCGTTGTCAGTCGATTCCACGCGCATCTTCGATACCGTGGTGGCTGCCTATCTGCTGGATTCCGATCGTTCCGAGTTCGATGAGGCATATCTTGCCGATACGTATTTGCAGATGGCGTTGCCTGCGGCGCGCGGCGCAGAGGGTGCTGGTGAGAACGCTCCGGTGCCAGCCGCCCGTACTGCGGCCCTGACACTGGCGCTGGTCGCACCGCTGTGCGAGTGCATGGCCCGCGAGAATGCCGCCAACGTGTTTGATGGTATTGAGATGCCGCTCGTGCCGGTGCTTGCCAAGATGGAGCGCGCCGGTATGCTCGTGGACCCCGACCGCCTGCACAGTCTGTCCGAGGGTCTGGCGACCCAGATTGCCGAGGTTGAGCGCAGTATTCGCGACCTGGCCGGCGACGAGACCTTTAACATCGGCAGCCCCATGCAGCTCTCGCACGTGCTGTTTGATGTTATGGGGCTTCCGACCAAGGGCCTAAAAAAGACCAAGCGCGGCTACTATTCGACCAACGCCAAGGTGCTGAGCGACCTTGCCCGCGACCACGAGATCGTGCGCCTGATTTTGGACTGGCGTGAGAAGTCCAAGATTAAGTCGACCTATCTGGACACGCTAGGTCCGCTGCGCCGTGGTGACGGGCGTGTGCACACCACGTACAACCAGACCATCACCGCGACGGGGCGCCTGTCTTCGAGCGACCCCAATCTGCAAAACATTCCGACGCGCTCGGAGCTGGGGCGTACCGTCAAGACGGCGTTCTCGGCGGGCGAGGGAAGCGTCTTTTTGGCGGTGGACTACTCGCAGATTGAGTTGCGTTTGCTGGCGCATCTTTCGGGAGACGAGCACCTGGTGCGCGCCTTTAACGAGGGTGAGGACTTTCATGCCGAGACGGCCGCGCGCGTGTTTGGCGTGCCGGTGTCCGAGGTAACGCCCGACTTGCGCAGTCGCGCCAAGGCCGTGAACTTTGGCATCGTGTATGGTCAGCAGGCCTATGGTCTGTCGCAGTCGCTGCATATCTCGATGACCGAGGCGCGCGACATGATTGATCGCTACTACGAGGCCTACCCGGGTGTGCGTACGTTCCTCGACAGCGTGGTGGCGCGTGCCAAGCAGACGGGCTATGCCGAGACCATGTATGGCCGCAGACGCCACATTCCCGAGCTCAAGGCCAAAAATCCGCAGCTCCGCGGCTTTGGCGAGCGCACGGCCATGAACCACCCCATGCAGGGCACCGCCGCCGACATCATCAAGATCGCCATGGCCCGCGTGAGCCGCCGTCTGGAAGAAGAGGGTTTTGCCGCTCACATGATTCTGCAAGTGCACGACGAACTGGACTTTGAGTGTCCCGTCGACGAAGTCGAGCGCCTCACCGCCATGGTCCGCGACGTCATGGAACACGTAGTAGACCTCCGCGTACCGTTGATCGCCGAAGCCAGCACCGGCATAACCTGGGCCGACGCCAAATAGGGAAGTGCCCACAACCCCAAAGTAACCAAAACAGAGGGGAGCCCCTTCCAAAAAGGGGCTCCCCTCTGTTCAAATAAATTCAGCCAAGTATCTAGACACTCAAGAGGCCATCTTGGCGGCAAGTAAAGTCAACATGGCCATGCCCGGGGCCGACCGCTTGATTTTTGTAGATTCCGCACGAGCCGAAGAGCACTAAATGTGCTCTTCGTGCGAGCCCAGGACTTGACCGAGCAAAAATCAAGCGGTCGGCCCCGGGCATGGCGACGGGATAGATTAACGAGCCGCCAAGATGGCGTCGATGAGCGTCAGTACGCCCCCGTCGTTGTTGCTCGGAATACGCCACTTGGCGTGCGCGTTCATGTGCTCCTCGGCATTGTCCACGATAAAGCTATGCCCGACGCGCTCCAGCATGGGAATATCGTTGTAGGTGTCGCCCACGGCGGCAGCGTCGGCGATATCGATGCCCAGGTGCTCGCACAAATGCGCCACGCCCGAACCCTTGTCGACGCCCAGGTTCATAAAGTCGATCCACTCGCGGCCCGCATTGGTGACGTAGAGCTGATCCGAGAACGCGGGGCTATAGGTCTCGCGGAATGCGGGCTCGGCATCGTAGGCAGGGAAAAAGACCGAGATCTTATTGGACTCGATATCAAGGCCCTCAAAGGTGTCGACATAGTTGATCGTGTTGTAGTACACGCTGATCTCGTCGTGGTACTGATGGTCGCGGGCGAGCACATAGAACTCGTCGTAGCAGCACAGGACGGGAACGGCGCGCGGGTCCTCCGAGGCACGAGCGAGCACCTGCTGATACAGCGCCACATCGATGTTGCTCTTATAGATATAGCTGCCGCGATAGATGACGCAGGCTCCGTTGTCGGGACAAAAAGCAAGGCGGTTCTTAATACCCTCGAACATCTCCTCGAGCTTGGGGGCAGGGCGTCCGCTGGCGGGGCAGAACACGATGCCAGCCTCGGCGAGCTTGTCCAGGCGCTCGTCGAGGCCCTGGGGTAGTACACGCTCGTCGGTGAGAAGCGTCTTGTCCATATCAACGGCGAGAATCTTAATGCTGCCGATATTGGTGTCCGATTCGTAAGTTTGCATAAAAGCGCGCCTTTCGCTTCGAAATTGTTTCAGACGTTATAACCATCAACCAGTAACCGAGCGTATTGTCGCAGGAACGGAGCGTATTTGCACTGCAATTCACAAAGTAATGAAAAAACTTTTCAGAAATTTGAATTTGTCGCTTGTGCTGCTGGCACTTTAGCGTAATATAGCGAACATCGAAAACGGAGACGGAAAAACAACCGCTTACCGAGGAAAAGGTACCGTTTGCGATATATGAATTGCGCCCGGCGATAGGTGAAAGGAGAGGCAGATGCAGTTCGTAAAGATCATCACTACTGCAGACAATGCCATCCGACGCCAGCGCGCAATTTCCCGACGACGATAATAATCGTCTCTGTTCGTATGGGGTGAAATGCCTCAACAGAGTCATTTTGAGGTCGTTGGGTTTTAGCACGACATAGACGCATGTTTCTAGGGCATGTTGTGCTGCTTTTTGCTATTTAACCTGATATTGCACGGTTTTTGACCTCGAAATGACTTGCAACTGACCGATGTTCTAACTAGCTACCAAGGGCGAAAGGAAACAGCCATGAGCAAGGAAAAAGTCGTTCTCGCATATTCCGGTGGTCTTGATACATCTGTATGTGTCAAGTGGCTCCAGGACGAGAAGAATCTCGATGTCGTTTGTGTCTGCGGCAATGTGGGCCAGGAGGAGACCGGCCTGGACGCCAAGAAGCAGAAGGCCCTCGACCTGGGCGTTCTGGATTGCCAGGTGCTCGATCTGCGCGACGAGTTCTCCGATGAGTTCCTGACCAAGGCCATCGCCGCAAACTCCATGTACGAGAATAAGTACCCGCTGCTCTCCGCCTTGTCTCGCCCGCTGCTCGCCAAGAAGCTCGTCGAGGTCGCTCACGAGTTTGGCGCGACCTACGTCGCCCACGGCTGCACCGGCAAGGGTAACGACCAGGTTCGTTTTGAGGCTGCCGTCAAGGCCCTCGACCCCGAGCTTAAGGTTATCGCTCCGGTTCGCGAGTGGGACCTGAAGTGTCGTCCCGACGAGGTCGCCTATGCTCACGCCCACAACGTGCCGGTTCCCGAGGGTGCCAACGACAACCCCTATTCCATCGATGATAACCTGTGGGGTCGTGCCATCGAGTGCGGTCACCTGGAGGATCCCTGGAACGAGCCGCTCGACGACGCCTGGGTTATGACCAAGAACCCCGAGGACACGCCCGACACTCCGACTTACACCGAGATTGAGTTTGAGGCCGGCAAGCCCGTCGCCGTCGACGGCAAGAAGATGAAGCTCTCCGAAATCATCATCGCGCTCAACAAGATCTCCGGCGACAACGGCTTTGGCCGTCTCGATCTGGTCGAGGACCGTCTAGTGGGCCTCAAGAGCCGCGAGTGCTATGAGGTTCCCGGTGCCCTGACGCTCATCACCGCCCACAAGGCGCTTGAGGACATTTGCGTCGAGGGCGACCTGCTCAAGGCCAAGATTAAGCTCGAGCAGGATTGGGCCACCGCCGTGTACAACGGCCAGTGGTACAGCCCGCTCAAAAACGCGCTCGATGCCTTTATGGCCGATACTCAGAAGTTCGTGACCGGCACCGTCCGTCTGAAGTTCTTTAAGGGCAACTGCCATGTCGTCGGCCGCAAGAGCCCCTTCAGCCTCTACGACTACGGTCTGGCTACCTACGACCGCGACACCACGTTTGACGAGAAGGCCAGCGCCGGCTTTATCGAGATCGATACGCTGTCGCTCAAGACGTGGGCAAAGGTCCAGGGTCCCAGCTCTGCTGCCGCCCAGGCCTAGCGCCTCCTTCCCTTGGTATCCGCGCGGCCCATCCGCGTGATACATAACGGGCGCACGGGGTCCCTACCTTTCGTTATGCTTGCTGACACTTCTTAACATCGGTGGCCCCTACGTTCCGCCCGCATATATGATGCCGCGACTGCGGCTGAGTCCGAGCCCCGCCGGGGTTGTCCGGCGGGGCTCCTTCTATCAATTTGGCGGCTCTGCGCCCATATATATGAGGAGTATCCATTATGTTCAATGCTATCGCGCATGCTTTACTTTCCCTCGCGCCCGAGCTCGATGCTGCGAAGGTCGAGGACGTCCCTATGAGCCTGAAGGCCTGGATCGATGGTTCGCAGGGCAACATCCGGAGGGAGACGTTGGGCGCCAAGTGCCTGGTGCGTCACTTCTTTGCAAATTAGCTACATGGCCCCGCGCACGGTGGGGAATGTGTAAAACTAGCGGTTGAAAAATCGCTTTAGCGACATGGCGCATTGCTTTGGGCGCTTGTTTTGGTATTTGGAGAAAGGGGACGGTTCCATGGCTCTTTGGGGCGGTCGTTTTGAGGCGGGAGTGGCCGAGGTCACGCAGGAGTTTGGCGCGTCGCTGCCGGTCGACAAACATCTCTATAAGCAGGATATCGCCGGTTCTAAGGCGCATGCCAAGATGCTGGCGGCCCAGGGCATCATCAGCGCCGAGGACGAGCAGGCGATTGCCGAGGGCCTGACCGGAATCGAACAGGATATCGATGCCGGCAACTTCACCTTCGATATCAACGATGAGGACATTCATATGTCCATCGAGAGCGAGCTGACGCGCCGTATCGGCGAGGCCGGTAAGCGCTTGCATACCGGGCGTTCGCGCAACGACCAGGTGGCGACCGATACGCGCCTGGGCGTCAAGGCGTTGGCCAAGGAGCTCATGGAGGCCAATCTTGAGTTGCGCCATGTGCTGGTGGATGCGGCCAAGAAGTACGACAAAGTGATTCTGCCGGGCTACACGCACATGCAGCATGCTCAGCCCGTGCTGCTGTCACATCATCTGCTGGCGTATTCCTGGATGTTCGCGCGCGACTTTACACGCCTGAAGGCCGCCTTTGATGCCGCCGACAACTGCCCTCTGGGTGCTGCCGCGCTTGCCGGTACGAGCTATCCACTCGATCGTCAGATGACGGCTGTCGAGCTTGGCTTTGCGGGTGTGATTCCCAACTCGCTCGATGCGGTTTCCGACCGTGATTTCCTGCTCGATCTGCATTACGCCGGCTCCGTCATGGCCATGCACCTGTCGCGTCTTTCCGAGGAGATCGTGCTGTGGTCGAGCTCCGAATTTGGCTTCATCACGCTTTCCGACTCCTACTCCACCGGCTCGTCCATCATGCCGCAGAAGAAGAATCCCGACTTTGCCGAGCTTATCCGCGGCAAGAGCGGCCGAGTCTATGGCAACCTGGTGCAGCTGCTTGTGACCATGAAGGGCCTGCCGCTGGCCTATAACAAGGACTTGCAGGAGGACAAGGAGGGCGCGCTCGATACCGCCCACACGCTCATGCAGTGCCTGTCGGTTATGGCCGGTATGATTTCGACTTGGACCGTCAACGAGGATGCCATGGCGCGCGAGTGCGGCGTGGGGCACCTTGCCGCTACCGATGTTGCCGATTACCTGGCCAAGCGTGGCCTGCCGTTCCGTGAGGCGCATGCCGTGGTGGGCCATCTGGTCCTGATGTGTGAGAAGCGCGGCTGTAATCTTGAGGACCTGCCGTTTGAGGTGTTCCAGGAGGCAAGCCCGCTCTTTGAGCGCGATATTACCGAGGCGCTCGACATCCCGTCGATTGTCGCCGCGCGCACGACCGAGGGCGGTACCGCCCCTGCCGCTGTTGCCGTGCAGCTGCAGCGTGCCGAGGCACAGCTCGTTGCCGACGAAGGTGTGTTTGGCTCGTTGACCAAGGTCGTCGAGATGGGCCACGGAGCTAATTAGCTTATAGGATGCGTCTGTCTGGTGCGTTCATCATATCTTGCCTTTACGGGTGCTCGCTACGGTGGGCGCCCGTTTTGTTATAGGGAAGGAAGGAGCTTGTCGAGAACTTTTGTAGGACCTTTGGGCAGGTTGTGATGGGGGTGCGTTCACGGGCGGCAATCGACCGTCCGTTCTGTTCGTTGCAGTTGGAAGTGGGGCGGATGGTACTCTAGTCGGGCTTCGGAACAGAAGTGACACATATGGAGCGCTTCAATTAATAATAACGCTTCAATAAACGGCTTTTTGTTTAACTGCAGCTAGAACTCTGTTACGATGCAGTCCAGGCGGGTGCCGGAATGGGACTTGGGCACGCGCGAACCTACTTGAAAGGCTACCTTATGGCTATCGAGAAGACCTTCATCATGATTAAGCCCGACGCTGTGCGCGACCGCAAGATCGGCGAGATCGTTGCTCGCATTGAGCGCAGCGGCCTTGTCATCGAGCGCATGGAGATGACCACGCTCGAGCGCGCCACCGTCGAGGAGCACTACGCTCATCTGGCCGACAAGCCCTTCTTTGGCGGTCTGTGCGACTTTATGACGAGCGGTCCGGTCGTCAAGATGGTCGTTTCCGGTCCTTCTGCCGTCTCCAAGATGCGTACCCTTATGGGCGCCACCAACCCGCTTGATGCTGCCCCCGGCACCATCCGCGGTGACTTCGCCGTCGATGTCAACGCCAACGTGATTCACGGCTCCGACTGCCTGGAGAACGCCGAGATCGAGATCAAGCGCTTCTTTGGCTAAACCAGCTTTGACTCCTTAAAGCTGTTAGCGTGTGGCTTGGGCGCCGCGGAACTCCATCCGCGGCGCCCTTTTTATCTCAACAGGTTTTTGGTAAACGCTCACAAATCTACTAAAGAGCCCCCGCCTGGAATGTGCGTGCATTCCAGGCGGGGGCTGTCGTTAGCGTATGGCGTTGTAAGTCTTTAGGCCTCGTCGACGACCTTGAGACCGCGGGTCTGGTCGATCTCGTTGAGGAGGTTGACGCGACGCTCGTGACGGCCGCCCTCAAATTCGGCGTCGAGCCACTCGTCGACAATCATCTTGGCGAGCTCGGAGCCCACGACGCGGGCACCAAAGGCGAGCACGTTGGTGTTGTTGTGCATGCGGGAGAGCTTGGCGCTGAAGGGCTCGGAGCATACGACAGCGCGTACGCCCTCGACCTTGTTGGCGGCCAGGCTGATCCCGACGCCGGTACCGCAGATCAGGATACCCAGGTCGACGTCACCGTTGGCAACTGCCTTGCCCACCTTGTAACCGGCGATGGGGTAGTCGAAGCTCTCGGAGGTGTCGGTGCCAAAGTTCACGACCTCGCAGCCGCGCTCCTTTAGGTGCTCGGAAATGATGTTCTTGAGCTCGACGGCGGCGTGGTCGTTACCGATACCGATCTTCATGGATGGTTCCTCTCTGGTCTGTGCGGCGCAAATGCTAAAGGTGTTTACCGCGTTCGACTGCATGATAGCGCGACTTTTGTGTAAACGCTCGGGCGTTTTTTGGTCAAACGCTTTAGCAGGCAACAAGACCTGCTTTTCATGAATGAATGCCGCCAGTTTGTGCTTGAGCGCCGTCCGCCGGAACCATGGTTGCGGTTTTTGATGCATTGTTATCAAATAAAAGAGCTAATTATTTTCGAGAGCCCAGCCCGTTATGCAAGCAGGAGATACCTATGCCTACCGATTCCCTTCGTGATGCCGCGTTTTGCGATGTTTTGAACCGCGAGCTTGTCTGTGCGCTCGGCTGCACCGAGCCTATTGCCGTTGCCTATGCAGCGGCGTTGGCGAGCCAGACGCTCGGTTGCGAACCCGATCATATGGACGTTGCCTGCTCGGGCAACATCATCAAGAACGTTAAGAGCGTGACCGTGCCCAACTCGGGCGGTATGCACGGTATTGAAGCTGCGGCCGTGCTGGGCGCCGTGGGCGGTGACGCCAAGAGCGCGCTCGAGGTGCTCGAGAGCGTTAATGACGAAGATCGTGCTCGCGTGACCGAGCTCCTCGCCGATGCCGGTTACTGCGATGTGTCGCTTGTCGAGGGTGTGCCCAACCTCTACATCAAGGTGACCGCCACGGCCGGGGGCCATACCGCGGTCGTCGAGATTACCGACCACCACACTAATGTCACGTGCCATACGCTCGACGGTATTCCGGTGTGCGGCAAGTCGGCGGGGGAGTGTGCCGCCTGCGCCGAGCGCGTGGTGGCCGAGCGGGCGGCGGATAAGGCCGACACGCCCATGTCGATTGAGTCCATCATCGACTTTATCGAGGACGGCGACATTGAGGGCGCCCGCGCTGCCGTTGAGCGTCAGATTGAGCTGAACGGCGCGATCAGTGCCGAGGGCCTCGCGCACGCTTGGGGCGCCGAGGTGGGCCGTACGCTGCTGGGCGCTCGTGCCGATGACGTCGCCTGCCGTGCCCGTGCCCGTGCGGCCGCCGGGTCCGACGCCCGCATGAACGGCTGCGCGCTGCCGGTCGCCATTGTGTGCGGCTCGGGCAATCAGGGCATTACCTGCGCCTTGCCCGTCATGGAGTATGCCGAATACCTGCGCTGCGACCACGAGCGCCTGGTGCGCGCCGTGATGCTGTCCGATCTTATCGCCGTGCATATCAAGAGCTATATTGGTGCGCTCTCGGCGTTTTGCGGTGCTATCTGTGCCGCGTGCGGCGCCGGCGCTGCGATTACCTGGCTGTGCGGTGGCACGCGCGAGCAGATTGGCGCGACGGTTTCGAACACGCTCGGTAACGTTGGCGGCATCGTGTGCGATGGCGCCAAGGCGAGCTGTGCCGCCAAGATTTCGGCTGCCGTTGATGCTGCGATTCTGGGACATGACATGGCCATGCAGGGGCGTGGCTTCCGTGCCGGCGAGGGTTTGATCCAGGATACCGTCGAGCAGACGATTGCCAGCATGGGCTACGTGGGCCGCGTGGGCATGAAGGACACCGACGTCGAGATCCTCAACATCATGATCGGCAAGACTCGAGTCTGCTAAGACAGTTCGTCGGCTACTTGGTGTTCGTAGAAGGCTTCTACTACGGCGTTGAAGTCGCGGGCGAAGTCTTCCATGGTTCCGCGCCAGGTGGCTCGGCCGGGTTTTCCCTGACCAACATAGGCAGTCTGAATGCCGCAGGCGGGGCTGGGGAAGTCACGCTTGGGGTCGTTGCCCACCATAAGGACCTCGTGCGGCTCGAGCCCCATCACCTGAAGCTGCTCTAGATAGTAGGTGGCATCGGGCTTGCAGCGGGTGGTGTTTCCCATGTGCGTGACGAGCTCAAAGGGAGCGTCGGCCAGGTCGCCCCAACCCATGCGGCACTCGATGGCCCCCTGCGGAAAGCTGGGGTTGGTGAAGAGCGCGCAGCGCAGCCCTGCGTCCTGTACGGCCTGAAGCGCGGCGTGTGCGCCCGGCATGGCGTGGGCGTTGATGACGTCGTCATTCTTATGCGGAAGAACTTCGCGATCGTAGTAGGTAAATGCCTCGTAGATGATAGGATCGGAGAGGCAGATGCCGCACCTGCGCTCGACCTCGGTGCGGTAAAACTCAAGATTGGTGCGGTTGTCCGTGCCGCTTCGGCGGTTGGCGTTGAGGTCGACCAGGATGGTGCCGAGGCGTGCCATCGTGCCACCGCGGCTGCGGCGCCCGATATCCGCGAGCATCGACGAGACATCCTTAAAATAGCGAAGGATGAACGCGTTGAGGTTGATGCTAAGAAGCGTCTCGTCCATATCGAAAACGACTGCTTTGAGCACGCGGGCACCTTTCTCGAAATAACGTTCCAGAATCGTTGGTTCCGGATACTTTACCCCAAAGCCGTATGCCTAACGGCCTATCGTCAACTTACGGAGACGGTCGTCCACAAGATTGCGAAAAAGTCTCCATACGAGTAAAAAATCGCAGTTCGCGCTTGAAATCGAAGTAATTTCCCCGTAATCTATACGAACGTGATTGCATAAGCGTCACATTAGTATCTGTCGGCTCCCGAGTGTTCCTAAACGTTGTGTGCTTGTCGCACCCTTCTGTAGGTCCTAGCAATCGGGGCCCCGTAGTTCGAAAGGGGTCCACCTTTGAGTGAGATTCAGAACTCGTCCATTTTCTCTCTTGACGATGTCAACGAGGAGGAGATGAACAACCTCATCGACGGTACGATTACCGACTTTGATGAGGGCGATCTCGTTAACGGCACTGTCGTTAAGATCGAGCATGACGAGGTGCTCGTTGACATCGGATTCAAGTCCGAGGGCGTTATCCCGGTCCGCGAGCTGTCCATCCGCAAGGACGCTAACCCTGCAGACATCGTTGCACTCGGTGATCCCATCGAGGCTCTGGTTCTCCAGAAGGAGGACAAGGACGGTCGTCTGGTCCTCTCCAAGAAGCGTGCTGAGTACGAGCGTGCTTGGAACCGCATCGAGGAGAAGTTCAACTCCGGCGAGAACGTTGAGGGCGAGGTTATCGAGGTTGTCAAGGGCGGCCTGATCCTCGACATCGGCCTGCGTGGCTTCCTGCCCGCTTCCCTCGTCGACCTCCGTCGTGTCAAGGACCTCACCTCCTACATGGGCACCCGCATCGAGGCCCGCGTCATCGAGATGGACCGCAACCGCAACAACGTTGTCCTCTCCCGTCGCGTCGTGCTCGAGGAGTCCCGTAAGGCCGAGCGCTCTGAGATCCTGTCCAAGCTCAAGTCTGGCATGCGTCTCCAGGGCACCGTTTCCTCCATCGTCGACTTCGGCGCCTTCGTCGACCTCGGCGGTATCGACGGCCTCATCCACATCTCCGAGCTCTCCTGGAACCACGTCAACCATCCTTCCGAGGTTGTCAAGGTCGGCCAGGAGGTCGAGGTCGAGGTTCTCGACGTCGATCTCAACCGCGAGCGCATCTCCCTGGGTCTCAAGCAGACCACCGAGGATCCGTGGCGCGCACTGGTCAAGAAGTACCCCGTCGGCGCTATCGTCGAGGGCACTGTGACCAAGCTTGTCCCGTTTGGCGCTTTCGTCGACCTGGGCGAGGGCATCGAGGGCCTGGTGCACATCTCCGAGATGGCCAACAAGCACGTCGATCAGCCTTCTCAGGTCACCCACGTGGGCGACAAGGTTCAGGTCAAGGTCATGGAGATCGACCTCGACCGTCGTCGTATCTCCCTGTCCATGAAGTCCGCTGCTGAGACTCTGGGCGTCGAGATCGAGGTTACTCCGCTGCCTTCCGAGAAGAAGGACGAGGAGACCGACGCCGAGTAAATCGGTTTGACGATCACTTGTTTTAAGGGATCCGTCCGCAATGGACGGGTCCCTTTTTGCATTTGCTGCTGAGGTGTTCGGTAGTGCCCGCGCGTAATGCTGTTTGGGTTATTCGCTTGCTATTGAGTTGACGGCGCATGAAAAAATGCCGACATCCCGCCTCGGGGAGGAGGCGGGAACGCACCGAGTAGACGGAGGGGTGCGGAGCGCGGTCGCGTCTCGACTGACGACGTTGCCCATCGACGGGACTATTGTAGCGCATGGGTGGTTCTTGGTTTATCGTGCGAGCGCTTGCGTTGTGCCATTGTGTGTGCTGGCGGTGTGCTACACTCTTGCACTGCTGAGTGGGCCAGACGGTCGCGCGATGTGCTGCTTGCAGCACGCGTGAGGAAAGTCCGGGCTCCAGAGGGCGGGATGCCGGCTAACGGCCGGGCGGAGTGATCCGACGGAAAGCGCCGCAGAAAAGAAGACTCCCACCTGCGCCGCAAGGCGTAAAGGGAAAAGCTGAAACGGTGGTGTAAGAGACCACCAGCGTCGTGGTAACACGGCGGCTTGGCAAGCCCCATCCGGAGCAAGCGCGAATAGGAACGCTATGGGCCGGCCCGGTCCGCGTTCGGGTAGCGTGCGTGGAGCTGCACGGTAACGTGCAGACAAGATAAATGACCGTTCACGACAGAACCCGGCTTACAGGCCCACTTGGCATTTTTGTTACCCTGACAATCGGTACGGCCTTTGCCGTATTATTGAGGCTGTTTGTTGCTTTGCTTGTTGTTGAGGGGCTTTGTTGGACAGCTATTTTACTCTGCAATCGAATATTGAGGCTTCGGGCGAGTTTGTGGATCGCAAGAGCCGGTTTATTGCTCAGCTGGTCCATATTGAGTCTGAGGATGAGGCGAATGCCTTTATCGAGATGATTCGCAAGCGTCATTACGACGCTCGACACAATGTTCCCGCGTGGATTTTGGTCGATGGACGTGAGCGCCAGAGCGATGATGGTGAGCCGAGCCGTACGAGCGGCATGCCGACGCTCGAGGTGCTGCGCGGTGCGGGACTTAAAAACGTATGCTGTGTTGTGACACGTTATTTTGGTGGCACGCTGTTAGGGCCCGGTGGCTTGGTGCGCGCCTATACCGCGGCGACGCAGGCGGCGGTGGCCGCGGCTCAAGAGGCCGGGCAGATCGTCGAAATGACGAGCGTCGTGCCGGTTGATGTGCGTGTGGCCTATCCGCAATACGAGCAGGTGCTTCGCTTGGCGCAGGATTCGGGTGCCAAGGTTGCGGATACCGATTACGCGGATGCCGTGACGATTCATTTGGTGTTTAAGGCGGGGGAGCAGGAGCCATTTTGTGCCAAGATGCGCGAACTTATGGCGGGGCGCGAGGAGATCGAGGTCGGCGCTCCCGAATTTGCCGAGTTCTAACGACGACGGCCGGCGTGCTTTTGGATGGATCCCAAGCGCGCCGGCCGTCGTTTTATGTTGCTGCCGTTTACTCGGCGAGTTGCTTTAGCATATCGCAGGCGATCTCGACGGCATCGTCGATGCAGCCGGGGCAGCTGCGGAGCGGGCCATTATCCGATCCGACGCCTTTGAGCGTGCCGCAGACGGTCGTGGTGTTCTTCTCGCCAAAGCGCTTGGCAATCTCGCGCGACAGCTTGTAGGTCTGGCCCTTGGTCTTGGGGTTCTCCATGCCGTCGCTCATTACAAAGCCCATGATGGCCACGGCACCCGAGATGGCGCCGCAGGTTTCGGTCATGCCGCCCATGCCGGCGCCAAAGCCCTCGGTGAGGGTAAAGGCGGTCTGGGGGTCGAGCCCGACGGCAGGTGCGAGCGTGCAGGCGACGGCCTGTGCGCAGTTAAAACCACGGGCGTGGTATTCGGCAGCCTGAGCCTGGCAGGCGGTGATGTCGAGCTGGGCTGTATCGATTTGCTTCATCGTTGTCTCCTTGATCACGGTGTACCCGCCTATGGTACCCTTGCCGGTGCATGTAATCGTCGAGAGCCTCATGCATGCCTCATTTTTATCTATCGAATAAATGCCAAGATCTGCGGCAAATACCTTCGATTGATCTGTTCCATAACCTACCTTGGGGATGGGTTGAGAGGGCTGCGGGGTAGCGGTATCGTGAACCGAATAAAACAAAACCCAAGTAAGGGAGTTGGATATGAGCGAGCAGACCATCGGTACTACATGTGTTCAGGGCGGCTATCACCCGGGAGATGCCGAGCCGCGCCAGGTGCCCATCTACCAGTCCACCACGTGGAAGTACGATACGTCCGAGCACATGGGCAAGCTGTTTGACCTGGAGGAGTCGGGCTACTTCTACAGCCGTCTGCAGAATCCCACGTGCGATTTGGTTGCTGCCAAGATCTGCGAGATGGAGGGCGGCACCGCTGCGATGCTCACGAGCTCGGGCATGGCCGCGAACTTCCTTGCGATCTTTAACGTGGCCGGTGCCGGCGATCATGTGGTCGCGAGCTCTGCTATCTACGGCGGTACCTACAACCTGCTTGCCCATACCATGGGCCGTATGGGCGTTACCTGCACGTTCGTTGCCCCCGACTGCACTGACGAGGAGCTCGAGGCAGCCTTTGAGCCCAATACCAAGCTTGTCTTTGGCGAGACGATCGCCAACCCCGCCCTTGCCGTCCTCGATATTGAGCGCTTTGCCAAGGCTGCGCATGACCACGGTGTGCCGCTGATGGTCGACAACACCTTCCCGACCCCCGTGATGTGCCGTCCCTTTGAGTGGGGAGCCGACATCGTTACGCACTCCACCACCAAGTACATGGATGGGCATGCTGCCTACCTGGGCGGCGTGATCGTCGACCATGGCCAGTTTGACTGGATGGCCCATGCGGACAAGTTCCCGGGTCTCACCACGCCTGACGAGAGCTACCACGGCGTGACCTATGCCGAGAAGTTCGGTCGCGAGGGTGCCTTCATTACCAAGGCAACCGCTCAGCTCATGCGCGACCTCGGCCCCATGCAGAACCCGCAGGCGGCCTTCTTCCTGAACAGCTCGCTCGAGAGCCTGCATGTACGCATGCCGCGTCATTGTGAGAACGGCCTGGCCGTTGCCAAGTTCCTGCAGAGCCATCCCAAGGTGCGCTTCGTGAGCTATCCGGGCCTGGAGGGCGATAAGTACTATGACCTGGCTCAGAAGTACATGCCCAACGGTACCTGCGGCGTTGTGAGCTTTGGCTTTAACGGTGGTCGCGCGGCGGCCGAGACCTTTATGAAGAGCCTCAAGCTCGCCCAGATCGCCACGCACGTGGCCGACGCCCGCACTTGCTGCCTACATCCTGCTAACGCCACGCATCGCCAGATGAACGATGAGGAGCTCATCGCCTGCGGCATCTCCGCCGACATGGTGCGCCTGTCGTGCGGCCTCGAGGACACGGCCGATCTGATTGCCGACCTTGAGCAGGCGCTCGAGCAGTGCTAGGCTAGCCTTCGCACAAGTCGCCGATGCTGGCAGAAAGCTTCGGTGACCTTTCGTTCCGATTCCGTAGGCGGGACCCCAATCGCGACTGTTCGCAGGCGATTGGGGCCCCGTTTTTGCGTTGCGCCACTTGAAAGGATGGATATGGAGAAAACTGCAGAGCAGCTGCGCCGCGAGCATATTGCCCTAGAGGGCGACACCCATGGCAAGAACAAATGGGCGATTCTATTTACCGTGCTCATCATGACGTTTATGGTGTGTCTGGATTCGACCGTCGTGACCGTGGCGCTGCCCGTGATGCAAAAGGAGCTGGGCGTGGGCCTCGATCGCATTCAGCTGGTAAGCTCGGTGTATCTGCTTGCGACGTGCGTGGCTATGTTGCCGTTTGGCCGTCTGGGCGACGTGCGCGGCAAGGTGAATGTGTTCCAGCTGGGCGTCATCGCCTTTTCGGTCGGTTCGCTGCTGTGCGGCCTTTCGGCCTCGCTCGAGGTTCTTATCCTGGCACGCATTGTTCAGGGCGTCGGTTGCGCGGCAGCCATGGCTAACAACATGGGCATCATCACCGAGTCGTTTCCAGCGCGCGAACGAGGCCGTGCCATGGGTATTCTAGCGACCTTCGTGGCCCTCGGCATGATGTGTGGCCCCGTGCTCGGCGGCATGCTGGTGGCAAGCTTTCCCTGGGAGAGCATCTTCCTCATCAACCTGCCCATTGGCGTCATCTCGTTTATCGTGGGGCTCTATACGCTACCGCATGTTAAGCCGGAGGCCGGCGAGCGCCCCATGTCCCTGATCGAGGCTGCTCGTCGCTGCTTTGCAAATTCGGCCTTCACCATCAACCTTGCCTGCATGCTCATCGTGTTCGTTGGTATTGGCGCATCCGAGTTTATCCTGCCGTTCTATTTTCAGGACGCCCACGGCTTTGGTTCCGATATCTCCGGACTGCTCTTTTTGGCACTGCCGATGGTAAATGCCTTTATCGGCCCGCTTTCGGGTACGGTTTCCGACCGTGTTGGCTGCGAGGGCCCCACGGCCGTGGGCCTGGGCGTGTACGTGTGCGGCCTCTTTGCGGTGAGCACGCTCGACGAGCACTCTTCTATCCCTGTGATTGTGTGCTGCGTCGCGTTTATGTCGTGCGGCACGTCGATTTTCCAGAGCCCCAACAACTCCCTGTATATGGGCTCGGCTCCGCGCGAAGCGCTCGGCTTTGCGGGCAGCCTGGGTAGCCTGGCGCGCTATGCGGGTATGGCAGTGGGTATTACGGCGGCGTCGCATATCCTGTATGGGCAGATGAGCGTGGCGATGGGCGAGGCCGTGACCAGTATTGTTGCAGGTCGTCCGGATGTGTTCCTGTACGGCTTTCGCTCGGTGTTCTACGTGCTCATGGCTGTGGCCGCTGTGGGCTTTGCGCTCGCCATGGTGCGTTTGGTGAGGATGCGCGCCCGCCATTAGCGTGTTGGGAGGCTGTCTGCCACGATTCGCGCCGTCCCAAAAAGACTGGTTTGTGGTGCGATGCGGCTTGTGGGGCGGGCGGGGGTCGGTCCGTGGTAGACTATCGAACAACGTTTATTAATCGCGCGGTATCGTTGCCGCGAGAAGGGGTTGCGCCATGCAGGAGCTTGAGGATCGTATTCGCCATGACGGCATCGTAAAGGCCGGTAACGTCCTTAAGGTTGATGCCTTCCTCAACCACCAATGCGACGTTGAGCTGTTCGACCACATGGGCGCCGAGTGGGCTCGTCTGTTCGAGGGTGTCGAGATCAACAAGATCCTGACGATTGAGGCTTCGGGCATTGGCATGGCTTGCATCGCAGCCCAGCATTTTGGCGGCGTGCCGGTGGTCTTTGCTAAGAAGGCACAGTCCATCAACCTCGACGGCGAGCAGTATGCCACGACCATCTACTCCTTTACCAAGCAGAAGGAGTACCCGGTTATCGTGGGTAAGCGTTTCCTGTCCGAGGGCGATAAGGTCTTGATTATCGACGACTTCCTAGCCAACGGCTGCGCGCTCGAGGGCCTTATCAAGATCTGCGAGGCCGCGGGTGCCGAGGTATCCGGTATTGGCATTGCAGTGGAGAAGGGCTTCCAGGGCGGCGGCGACAAGCTCCGCGAGCGCGGCTTCCGTGTCGAGAGCCTGGCCCGTATCGCCGATATGGACTGCGAGACCGGCGAGATCACCTTCGCCTAAGCGCGCAACACAAGCGATTGGTATGCGATGTGACAAAGGGACCGTCCCTTTGTCACATTTTTTTGTATGAGGGGAGGTGTTGATATGGATGAGAACAAGATGGGATGGCGCGAGTATGCGCGCTATGCCGAGATGTCGGCCGAGGAGTTGGCGCGTGATTGCGAGGTGCAGGTGTTTCGCGCGACGGGCCCGGGCGGACAAGGCGTCAACACGACGGACTCGGCGGCGCGTATGAAGCATGGGCCCACGGGGATTGTTGTGACGGCGCGCGAGAGCCGTAGTCAGTTTCAGAATCGCGCGAGCTGCCTGCGTAAGCTGCGCGCTGAGCTTGAACGTCGCGGGCGTCCACCGCGCCGACGCGTAAAGACTAAGGTACCTCAGCGCTCTCGCCAGCGCAGACTCAACGACAAGCACTTCAACGCCATTAAAAAGGCCAACCGTCGCAAGCCGGGCAGCGACGACTAGCCTCCTCATAAGTTGCGGTGAAATAGGGACTGTTTTGCGGATTTTGCTGCATAAACAGTCTCTATTTCACCGCAACTTAGGTGGGGTTAGCGGGTGGGGCGCCAGACGTGGAGGGCGCCGCCGAGGATGTCGACCTCGATGCGCGAGGCGACAACGGGCTCGCCGTCGGCTTGGATGGGGTAGTCGGGCTCCTCAAAAGTGAGCTCGGCATGGCGGCAGCGGCGCATGCGAACCGGCGGCAACTTGGTATGGTGGCCGTCCTTGGCCGAAAGGAACATGGGCAGGGCTACCGCGCGAGGGACGGGGCCGCAGGCGTAGCAGACGTCGAGCATGCCGTCGCAGGGGTCGGCATCGGGGCAGATGCGATAGCCCGAGCCATACGTGGGGCCCAGCTGAATCGCCATGATGATCGCCCTCACGCGCTCGGCGGGCGCGCCGTCAAAGCTGGCTGTCATGGGGTAGTTGCGATAGCGTAGGCCAAACTGCTCAAGTCCCGAAAGGGTGTAGAGCGGAGCACCCGTCAAGCCGGTCTTTTTGCGTAGCTCGGTGGTGCCAAGGCCGATGGCGGCATCAATACCGACGGAGAGCGTCTGGTCGTAATACTCGACGATCGCCTCGCCGCTGCCGCTTGCGGGGTTCCATGAGCGAATCCGCCCGATGTCCTGACGCTGCAGCTCACAGGTGAGTAGCGCGCCAAAATCCTTGCCGGAGAAATCTTCGATATCGAGCGTCTGGGCAAAATCGTTGCCGGAGCCCACGGGCAGGACGGCAAGAGCGGGGCGGGCGTCCTCCTTTTGCGTCATAAGCCCGTTGACGACTTCGTGGATCACGCCGTCGCCGCCGAGTGCGATAACGGTGCGATAGCCCTGAGCCTGTGCGGCCAGCTCCTTGGCGTGCCCCATGTGCTCGGTTAGCACCAGGTCAAACTGGGATGCGCGCGCGGTCATATCCAAAAAGCGTTGCAGGCGCTCGGCAACTTCGCGCGCCGCACCCGACTGGGCGGCTGGGTTGGCGATGATGAGCGTGCGACCAAAATCAGTTGCGTGCATGGGGCGACTCCCGGCGTGTGGCATGACGGTGCGGTCGCGCTCAGGTCGAATTGCCCCCGATTGTGGCTGCACGGCGATTATTACATCTACTCTATCAGGTCGTTGTGGCGCTCGATGGCATCCGCTACCGTACCGCCCTCATCCACAATAAGCGAACGGCGCTTGGGTGAGATGATGCGCTGGGCAGGGTACACGCCGCGGTGTCCGCCGGTTAGGTAGCTGATAAAGGCCACGATGACAAAGAACCCGGCGGCCGTGCCGTGGAACAGGTCGATGGCCATCATGCAGGTGGTGATGGGCACGTTGAGGCCGGCGCAGAACACGCCGAGCATGCCGAGAGCCGCCAGAAAACTGGGGTCGAGCCCGGTAAGGCAACCGATCCAGCCACCGAGTGCCGCACCGATGCCAAACAGGGGCGTGACCTCGCCGCCTTGGAAGCCCGCACCCAGGGTAAGCGCTGTGACGACCAACTTGATGGCTGCGTCCGCCAGGGTAGTGTTGCCTGCAAATCCTGCGCCGGAAAGCCACGTGGAAAGGCCGGCGTAGTCCCAGGCGTCGAGGAGGGCATAGGCGGCCAAAACCACGAGTGCGCCTATGAGTGCGCGGACGAGGTAATTGGCGATAAAGCGACCGTACAAGCTTTTGACGGTTCGAACCGACCAGGCAAAGAGGCGTGCCGTCAGGCCGAAGATAATGGCGCTGATAACAACGATGACAACCGTCCGTGGTGTCATGTTGGGAACGCTGGCGATGACATTCGCCTCGTACTCGGTTCCCAAGGCAAGCGACGTAAAGTAGCCGGTAAACGAGGCGACCAGGCAGTAGATGCCCGCGGTGTAGTCGATCTTGCCGATAAAGCACATCTCCATGCCAAAGAAAGCTCCAGCAAGGGGCGAACCGAATACGGCGCCAAAGGCCGACGAGATGCCGGCGAGCATGAGGTCGTGGTGGTCATGCTTTTTGAGGTGGGCGAGGCTCGAGATGTTGCTGGCGATGGTGCCGCCAATCTGCACCGCAGCTCCCTCGCGACCGGCCGAGCCGCCGGTGAGGTGCGTGAGCGTAGAGCAGACGAAGGTGAGGACGGCCATGCGCATATGGATGAGGCGTGTGCCCAGAGCGGAGTCGATGACCAGGTTGTTACCGCGTTTGGCAGCAAGGCCGTGGTTTTTGTACACCCATGCGGTGGCAATGCCCACAACGGGAAGCAATGCGTAGACCCACGCGTGGTGCTCGCGATAGTCGGTCGCGATATTCAGCGAGGCCAAAAACGCCCAAGCGGCAACGCCCATGGCGAGCGAGACGATGACGACGAGCGCGAGCAACTTGGCGCTCGCGAGTAGGTTGCGGGCATTGCGGCGCGTGTCGGCAGCCAAGAGATGCTCGGAGCGGGTGAGCTGTTGCCTGCCTGCCATGATGACGTCATTAAGGGAGAAAAAGCCGCCGTCGTCGAGCGACTGGGAATGATCCTGCGCCTCGTTTGCGCTTTCGGGTTTGTCGGTAAAAGCCATACGTTCCTCTTTTGGGTTGCAACACGAGCATTATAGAACGTGCCATACGTGACAAACCGGCAGGTTGGTTTTGGTTCTGTTTCGCCGTCCGTTACCGACAGGTGTATTCGTGGACACGGGCCGTGTCGCCGTCGTGCGGCGGGGGATTATACTGAGATAAACATAAAGAATCGGCGCCCGTGATGTGCGCCGTTGCAAGCTAGAGGTGTATATGGCAGAGAAACTCATTCCGTTGGAGGACGCACAGGCGATCGTCTTGTCGCACGTGAATTGCACCGAAGTTGTCGGGATTCCCGTGTGGCACGCCGCCGGTCTTCCCTTGGCAGAGGACGCGGTGGCCGATATCGACATTTCGCCGTTTGCCAACAGCGCTATGGACGGATATGCCGTGCGCTCTGCGGACTTGGCGCAGGCGTCTGGCGAGGCGCCGGTGATACTCGACGTTATCGGACACGAGGCCGCGGGCCATGTGTTTGAGGGCGCAATCGACGCGGGCGAGACGGTCCGCATCATGACGGGCGCGCCGGTGCCCGAGGGTGCCGATGCCGTGGTGAAGTACGAGATCGTCGAGGTGCTCGACGGCGATGGCAACGAGGGCTCGCGTGCGAGGTTCTCGGCGCCGGCAAAGGTGGGGGAGAACGTTCGCTCTGCCGCCGAGGAGGCCCATGCCGGCGATGTTGTGATGCACGCCGGCGAGGTCGTGGCTCCGGCGGGCGCTGGCTTGCTGGCGAGCGCCGGTTACGCGAGCGTGAAGGTCCATGCCGCTCCGCGCGTGGGCATCATCTCGCTGGGCACGGAGCTGGTCGCGCCGAACGAGCTGCCGGCGCGCGGGCAGATTCGCGACTCCAACTCGTCGGCGTTGATGGCCGAGGCACTCGATGCCGGCGCTGAGCCCGTGTTCTACGGCATTGCGCCCGATGATGAGCAGGCGATTGCCGGGCTGGTGCATCGTGCCGTGCGGGAGTGCGATTTTGTCATTACGAGCGGTGGCGCCTCGGCAGGCGACTACGACTACGTGACGGCGCTCGTCCGGCGCGAGGGCGAGGTGCTGTTTGACCGCATCTCGATGCGTCCGGGCAAGGCCATCACGTTTGGCTTGCTCGGGGGTAAGCCCTACCTGGGGCTTTCAGGCAATCCGGCCGCGGCGTATGTGGGCTTTGAGATGCTCGCCCGCCCGGCGATTCGCAAGATGCGCGGCTTTGCCGAGGGTGCACGTCCCGTGCAGCAGGCGATGCTCACGCACGGCGTGAAAAAGCGACAGCATCGCCGCTTCTTCGATCGCGCCACGGTTTTGCGCGACCCCGAGACCGGTGAGCTGTTGGTGACCGAGGCCAGGACGCAGAATTCGGCGTTGCTCGGCACGATGCAGCGGGCCAACTGCCTACTGCGTATTGAAGAAGGGCCGTGCGACCTCAAGGCGGGCGACGTCGTGGACGTTGTTCGCGTCGACCTGCCCGAGGGCGCCGTGTTGTAGGAGGAATGCTATGGAGCTGAAGATATCGATCGTGACGTGCTCGGATACGCGCGATCTAGCCCAGGACGAGGCTGGAGCCGCACTCGAGGAACTTATCGAGGCGCAGGGCTGGACGGTCGTCTCACATGTGGTCGTGCGCGACGACGTCAGCGAGATCGGTGATGCTATTGTGGAAGCCGCCGATGAGTGCCACGCCAATGTCGTGCTCACCTGCGGCGGCACGGGGCTTTCGATGCGCGATGTGACGCCCGAGGCGACGCGTGCCGTCTGCGATCGCGACGTGCCGGGTATTGCCGAGGCGATCCGTGCGTACTCGATGACCAAGACTCGCCGCGCCATGCTCTCGCGCGCCGTGTGCATGCAGCGTGGGTATACGCTTGTCATCAACTTTCCGGGATCCACGAAAGCGGCCCGCGAAAGCTGGGAGGCCGTGAGCGATCAACTGGAGCATGCGGCCCAAATGACGGCGGGCGGCGGGCACGCCAAATAATCGCACTACCTGCGGCGGAGCGACTTTGCGAGTCGCTCCGCCTTTTTATGCAGCGACAGCGCGAAACGTCCTGAGACTATCGGCGAAAGATAATTATCAGACGAGAAATCTTTATCACTGATATTATTCGCGTGGAAGTATAATCTAATTACAGAATAAAGCTCGCGGCGGGCGCCCGGGCGTAGCCTTCGAAAGGGTTGAACATGCTCGATATGGTTTCTCGCCGCGGATTCGTCTCGCTTTCTGCTGTCGCCGCTGCCGGCCTTGGCCTTGCCGGCTGCTCCGGCAATAAGGCACCTGAGTCGACTGGCTCCGGTGCCGGTTCCGCCAAGACTTCGTCCAAGAAGGCTGTCGAGCTTCAGGTCTTCGCTGCCAACTCTCTCGAGAAGGCCCTGCTCGAGGTCCAGGAGCTCTACACCGACCAGACCGGTACCGCCTTTGCCGACACGCAGTTTAAGGCGTCCGGCGACCTTGTCGAGCAGATGCGTGCCGGCGCCACGGTCGACGTGCTCATCACGGCCTCCAAGGGCACCATGGACGACGCTGAAGCCGCCGGGCTCGTCGACGCCGGCACCCGTGAGGATATGTTCGTCAACGACCTCGTGATCATTCGCGCAGAGGGCTCCGGCACCAAGGTCGAGGCCATCGCCGACGTCGCGAACCTGGACGGCAAGATCGCCATTGGCGACGCCAAGACCGTCCCCGCCGGCAAGTACGCCAACCAGGCGCTGGCTTCCGTGGGCCTCTACACCGGTACCGAGGGTGATGACGGCGAGTATGCTCCCGAGATTGCCGACAAGGTCGCACTGGCCGACAAAGTTGGTACTGCCGCCGCCTATGTGTCCACAGGCGACTGCGTGGCTGGTTTTGTCTACAGCTCCGATATCTTCCGCTATGACGGCATCGAGGAAGCCTTCGTGTGCCCCGAGGACTCGCACAAGCCCATCGTGTATCCCGGTGCTGTCGCCGATAGCTCCGAGCACGCCGACGAGGCCAAGGCGTTTATCGACTTTTGCCTGTCCAACAAGAAGGCTCAGAAGATTTGGGCTAAGTACGGCTTTGAGCTTTCCGAGTAGTGCGGCTTGGCGCGATAATTCCATCGTTTTGTGTTTCACTCCGTCCTTGTATTTGCTTGGAGCTTTTCGTGCTTAATAGATTCCGCATGCTTGTCGCCTGTGCTTTGACCCTCGCGCTTTTCTGGGTGCCGGGATTTGCGGTTGCTGGGGACGCTGAGGACGGGGCCCAGGTTGCTGCGACCGTTCATGGGCTTTCCTATGGGATCGAGGGTTTTGAGCGGTTGGCCAAGGGGACTGCTCGTGCCATGGAGGGCCAGCCTGAGGGCTACCGGTTTCCCGTTGACGAGGACGTGGACCTTGTAGTGGCGCCTGCTGCCGATCGCGTTGTGGTGTGGATATCGCCCAAGGCGGTCGAGAAGTATGGATTGGATCCGCAGGACAACGAGTGCGTATCGGGTCTCAAGGCCCTCGTCTGTGAGCTCGACAGCGCAAACTGCATGGGAGGTGCACAGCTGGGGGACGTGGATCTTCCTTGGTATGTCACGGCGGAAACAACGTTTGATGCCGGCGGGTATACCTATGGCTTTGACGAGCGCGGTGCGGATGGGGACCGCTATGTAGTGATTGCATCGGCCTCGGGTGATGCCAAGGGCGGCGCGCGTTGGCTTGATAGCGCTCAAATGGTAGAAGCATCGTCTGTCGCGTTGCGGGATGAGCAGGGGCCCTTGACCTCTCTGGCCTCCTTTTTGGGCGACATCGACTATCGCCCGTTTTGGGTGTCCATAAAAACGAGCGGCCTTGCCCTGCTGATTGCCTTTGCACTGGGCCTGCTTGCCGCGTGGAAGACTATGGGTACCTCGAGTCGCATCAAGGGCCTGCTCGATTCGGTCTTTACGATTCCTATGGTGCTGCCGCCCACGGTCTGCGGCTTTCTGCTCCTCATGCTGTTTGGCCGCTCGACCGGTGTCGGCCAGTGGCTGATCGCGCACGGCATCTCGATCGTTTTTACCTGGCCCGCGGCGGTCATTTCGGCCGTCGTTGTGTCGTTTCCGCTGGTCTACCGCACGGCGCTCGGAGCCTTCGAGAGCCTCGACACGCAGATGCTCGACGCCGCACGAACCCTGGGATGGTCCGAGCATCGCATCTTTACCAAGCTTATGATGCCGCTTGGCTGGCCCTCGATTGCCGCCGGCACGGTGCTCGCCTTCGCGCGTGCCATGGGCGAGTTTGGCTGCACTCTGTTCTTTGCGGGCAACTACGCCGGCATTACCCAGACCATCCCCATCGCCATCTACTTTGAGTGGATGGGCGGCAACACGTCGGTGGCCCTCTTTTGGGTCGTCGTCGTGATCGTGTTTAGTTTTTTGGTCATTCTGTTCATTAACATGTATACCGCGCATTCGCAAAAGTATCGCGAGCGGGGCCTTTCCCGTGCGGAGCGCAAGCAGGCCAAAGATCTCGCCGGACAGGGCGATTCGCTCGACCCAGTCGGCGGCGATGCGCTGCGTATCGATCGCGAGGCGCTGGCCGAGCTCATGCGCGATGATGCGGAGCCGCAGGGTGGTCGATAAGCTATGTCGCTCGTTCTGGATATCAAAAAACGCTATCCCGGGTTTATGCTCGACATGCAACTTGAGGCCGGCGAGGAGCGTGTGGCGCTGCTGGGTGCCTCGGGTTGCGGCAAGAGCTGCACCTTGCGCTGCATTGCCGGTGTGGAGACGCCCGACGAGGGCAAGATCGTCGTCAACGGCGTAACCTTCTTTGACTCGGACGCGGGCATCAATCTGTCGCCCCAGGAGCGCAAATGCGCCTTGATGTTCCAAAACTATCAGCTGTTTCCCAACATGACGGTGGCCGATAACGTATGTGCCGGTGTAAAGGACGCGGGCGACGCCGCGGCGCGCAAAAGGCTGGCCGAGCGCTATCTGGGTATTTTCGGTCTGGCCGATTTTGCTGACCGCTACCCTGTGCGCCTCTCGGGCGGTCAGCAGCAACGCGTGGCGCTTGCGCGCATGGTGGCGGCGCATCCGGGCATCTTTATGTTTGACGAGCCCATGAGCGCGCTCGACGCGTATCTCAAGAGCGCGCTTGAGCAAAACATGCTCGATCTGTTCGATGTATGCAACCGAACCGTGCTCTACGTGAGCCACGACATCGACGAAGCGTGCCGTCTTTGCGAGCGCATCTGCGTGATGCACAACGGGCATGTTGAGGAGATCGGCTCCGTCGAGGACGTGGTCCGTCATCCGCAGACGTTGGCCGCGCTGCGCTTGACGGGCTGCAAGAATACGAGCCGCGCGCGCAAGATCGGCGACGAAGAAGTTGAGGCCCTCGACTGGGGCATGACCTTCAATGTGGGCCGTGAGGTTCCCGATAACGTGGCGTACCTGGGTATTCGTGCGAGCTACTTCCATGTGGACAACCGTGCTGAGCGGGGTCGCAACAGCTACGACCTGCATGTGGCCCGCGTGAGCGATTCACGTTTTGAGCGCCTGGTGCTGCTGGACGTGCCGCGCGCCGACGCGCCGACGCGCCTGCAGTGGAAGGTCAACAAAGTGCGCATGCCTATCGACGAGCTGCCGCAAGCAGGCGAGACGCTGCGCATGCATTTTGATGCCAGCAGGATCCATTTGGTTTGTCGATAGCGCCGGGTAATGCCGTCGGGGAATATAAGCCTCGGCGGCTTTGTTTTTGCCGTTCGCCGAATGAGGAATGACAAACTCTTATCAATCAAGATAATTATTTATTAAACGACGGCACACGACGCTGTCGTACGAATGTCAACGGTGTTCGCATGGTCGATGACCGTTGATATAGTTGACCTCAACTTGTAAAGGAGGGTGCGCACATGCCGCAGACGACATATATTCGCCGCGTTGCCGCGCGCGCCCTGTATATGGCTCGGAGTCGCATATGAGCAGGTATGTTCACGGCTCCGGGAGAGACGACGCACAACTAAATAATCGACCGCAAAGCAGGTTCCCTAAAATTCCGGGTTTGAGCACGGTCGGGCAATCGCCGTCCATCGTGCATCGATACCGCTGTTATCCGTTTTTGGTTCGAGAGGGGAACCGTTATGGCTGAAGAATTCGATTTCCATCCGATGTGGGAGAGCCTCGGTATGAATCTTGCCGACCACGATATGCTGCTGGGCGCCGTGGGCCAGATGTACGGGGACATGTTCCTGTCGCAGAACAACCGCCCCAAGTCCACGTCCTACTTGGACTTTGTGGCCACCAACATCCATAGCGGCCGCATTAAGGAGATGCTCGACAAGAAAGAGGCTGGCGAGGCCACCAAAATCGTGGGCTCGTTCTGCGTGTACGTGCCCGAGGAGATCGTGCTTGCCTGTGACGGCATTCCCGTTGGTCTGTGCTCGGGTGCCGATTGGGCAACGGACAAGGTCGAGGAGCACTTGCCGCGCAACACTTGTCCGCTTATCAAGAGCTTTGCCGGCTTTAAGCTGGGTGAGGTCTGCCCCTACATTGAGTCGAGTGACTTGGTGGTAGGCGAGAACACCTGCGATGGCAAGAAGAAGGCCTACGAGTTTTTTGCCACGCAAAAGAACATGTACGTCATGGATATTCCCAACGTGCACGACGAGTCGACGCTCGTGACCTGGAAGGCCGAGGTTAAAAAGCTCGCCGCCAAGATTGAGGAAGAGTGTGGCGTCACGATTACGCCTGAGCGTCTGAAGGCCGCCATCCGCGCCGTCAATGAGAAGCGTCGCGCCCTGCAGCGCCTCGCTGCCACGCGCGCTGCCGACCCAGCGCCCATTAGCGGTCTCGACAGCCTGCTGACCGTTCAGGCCGCCTTTATGGACGACACGCCGCGTCTGACCGGAGCCATCAACGATATGGCGGCCGAGTGTGAGCAGCGTGTCGAGGCCGGAGAGGGCGTGACGCCCAAGGGGACCAAGCGCATCCTGTACACCGGCACGCCCATGGCCGTGCCCAACTGGAAGCTGTTCAACCTCATCGAGAAGGCCGGCGGCGTTGTGGTGGGCGAGGAGTCCTGCACGGGCTCGCGCTACTACAAGGACCTGGTCGACGAGTCCGGCGAGACGGTTGACGAGATGCTCGACGCCATCGCCGAGCGCTACTTTAAGATTAACTGCGCCGTCTTTACGCCCAACGACCAGCGCATGAAGGACATTGTCCAGATGGCCAAGGACCTGCATGCCGACGGCATCGTCGACGTGGCCCTGCAGTTCTGCACGCTTTACGAGATGGAGTCGTTTGCCGTGGAGAAGGCCGCCGAGGAGGCCGGCATTCCGTTTATGCACATCACGACCGACTACGCCGGCGAGGACGCAGGCCAACTGCAAACTAGGATCGAGGCTTTCTTGGAAACCATTTAAGGCTATCCGTCTCGGCGGCTTCCCCAGGCACCCGATCTTGCCGTTCAAACCGTCGCTTGCGTACCAAAGTACGCGGCGCTTCTCTTTCACGGCAACCTCGGGCACCTGGGAAAGCCGTTTCCTTGGTCGGTTAAAAGGTTTGTTAAGGAGTTATATGTCGGAAAATATTGAGCAGCCGTTGCCGCGCACGTTTGAGGAGTTCAACGAGCAGCGCAAGGCGGCGTTTATTCGCGTCAAGGATTACAAACAGGCGGGCAATCGCCTGGTCGGCTTCTTGTGCGGCTATACGCCGCTCGAGATTATCGATGCCGCGGGGGCCGCAAGTGTCGCTCTGTGCGGTACGTCCGATGAGGTGATTCCCGAGGCCGAGAAGGTGCTGCCGGCAAACCTCTGCCCGCTCATCAAGTCGACGTACGGCTTTGCCTACTCGCAAAAGTGCCCGTTTACGTACTTTAGCGACATGATCATCGGCGAGACCACCTGCGACGGCAAGAAGAAGATGTACGAGCTACTCAACGAGCTCAAGCGCACGCATATTCTGCATCTTCCGCAGGGTCGCGATCGTGCTTACGAGCGTGAAGGCTGGTACGAGGAATGCCGCCTGCTCAAGGAGGAGCTCGAGGGCTTCTACGGCATCACGATCACCGACGATGACCTGCGCGCTGCCGTCCGTCGTCGCAACCGCTTGCGTGCGGCCCAGCTCGACATGTTTGCGCTGCAGGCCAACCAGCCGGCGGCCATGAGCGGCGTCGACCTGATGAGCACCATGTTTGCTGGTACGTTCAGCTTTGATATCGAGGCCTATACGCAGCAGCTGGAGCAAAAGGTTGGCAAGCTGCGCGAGGCCTACGACGCGGGCGAGCGCCCGGTTGCGGCGGATGCCAAGCGCATTCTGATCACCGGCTGCCCGGTGGGCGGCGTGATCAACAAGATAGGCCGTACTATCGAGTCCAACGGCGGCGTGGTCGTGTGCATGGACGACTGCTCGGGCGAGCGCACGGCGGCCATGATGATCGACCCCGATGCTCCCGATATTCTGCGCGCCATCGCCGACCGCTACCTGGATATCAACTGCTCGGTCATGACGCCCAACGACGGTCGTATGGAAAACACGCTGGCCATGTGCGAGAAGTATCACGTCGATGGCGTAGTGGAGAGCGTGCTCCAGGCGTGCCACACCTTTAACGTGGAGAGTGCGCGCATGCAGGAGGCCGTCGAGGGTGCGGGCATTCCGTACATGAAGATTGAGACCGATTACAGCAACGGCGACATGGGCCAGATCGAGACGCGCATCGCCGCCTTCATCGAAACCCTGTAGGTGACGGTATGTGACAAAGGGGCTGTCCCTTTGTTACATGTGAGGGAGGATGCCAAGGCGCCTGAACGCGCCGCTACCTTTGATGTTTAGATTGGGAGAGAGCCATGATAGGGATCGGGATCGATATCGGGTCTACGGCGGCTAAGGCCGCTGTGGTCGACGGGGAGGGTTCGGTGGCGTGGACGTGCGTGCAGCCAACTGGGTTCTCCTCGGTTGATGCGGCCGAGCGTCTGCGCGGCGAGCTTGCCGCAGCTGGCTATGACGTGGCTGCCGACGACGTGCGCGTGATCGCGACCGGCTACGGCCGTGTCGCCGTGCCCTATGCGCACAAGGTCGTGACCGAGATTACCTGCCACGGTGCCGGTGCCGTGCGTCTGTTTGGCGACCATGGCACCGTGATCGATGTGGGTGGTCAGGACACCAAGGTCATTCAGCTTAAAAGTGGCCGCGTGGCCAAGTTCGCCATGAACGACAAGTGCGCTGCCGGCACGGGGCGCTTTTTGGAGATCATGGCCGACCGCCTGGGCATTTCCCAGCAGCAGATGGCCGACCTGGCGCGTTCCGGCGAGCCTACCAAGATCAGCAGCATGTGCACCGTGTTTGCCGAAAGCGAGGTTATCAGCCTGATCGGTCGCGGCGAGCCGCGCGAGAACATTGCGCGTGGCGTGATCGACAGCGTGGTCTCGCGCGTGGCGACCATGGCTGGGCAGGCCGCAGGCGCCCCGTACTACCTGACCGGTGGCCTGTGCGAGAACGCCTTCGTGGTGGAGCGGTTGGGCGAGCTGCTGGGGTCGCCGGTGACCACCTCGCCCCAGGCTCGCTTTGCCGGTGCCATCGGCGCGGCGATTCGCGCCGCCGCCTTGGCCTAGGGGTGTACCGCGACATGCGCATCCTCAATATCTCGGCACAAAAACCAGATAGCACCGGCAGCGGCACCTACCTTGCCGCGCTCGTACGCGAGCAGATCGAGACGGGGCATCGCGCCGCCGTGCTTTGCGGCGCGGCACCGGGTGATACCCAAGGCGAGCTGGACCGGCGTGCTGCCGTGTTTGCCGTACCGTTCGAGTCGCCCGAGCTGCCGTTTCCCATCTGTGGCATGTCCGATGTCATGCCCTATCCCTCCACACGCTATCGTGATCTGACGCCTTCGATGCTCAAGGCATTTGAGCGGGCATTTGCTGCTGCAATCGATCGAGCGGTGGCTGAGTTTCGGCCCGATCTGGTGCTCTGCCATCACCTGTATCTGGTGACCGCATTGGCGCGCGAGTGCGTCCGAGGCGTGCCGGTTGTTGCCGTGTGTCATTCGACCGACCTGCGCCAGCTGCGTTCGCATACGCTCGAACGCGATCGCATCGTAAGTGCGGTTCGTCGGCTCGATGCCGTCTTTGCGCTCCATGCTGAGCAGGCTGAGCAGATTGGCCTGGTGTGCGGCGTCGATGCCGATCGTATCCACGTGATTGGGACGGGCTACGACCATCGCGTCTTCTGCCGCGATGCAAGCGTGGCGAGGCAGCCGGGATCGCTTGTGTACGTGGGCAAGATTTGCTTTAAAAAGGGTGTCGAGTCGCTGGTTCGAGCTGTGTCATTGCCGATTGACGATGGCGTCCGCCCATCTGGCTTGGTACTTGTGGGCGGCCGCGGGGACGATGCCGAGTACGCGCGTATCGAGCGCTTGACCGCGGCCTCGGATGTGCCGGTGACGCTGGCGGGGCGCCTGGATAGCGATGGGCTCGTGCGTACCTACCGCAGTTCCGACGTCTTTGTGCTGCCTTCGTTTTACGAGGGTCTGCCGCTCGTGACGATCGAGGCCCTCGCGTGCGGCTGCAAAGTTGTGGCGACCGATTTGCCCGGCGTTCGTCCCTGGATGGAGGCGATGCTTCCCGGTGCTCCCGTGACGTGGGTGGCGTCGCCGCGTATGACGGATGTCGACACGCCCGTGGCGGCCGACCTTCCGTTGTTTGAGCGCGCACTGGCAGATGCTATCGCGCTGGCGCTTGCGGCGCCGCTTTCGACGTTCGGGCCGTCGGCGGTCTCTTGGGAAGCGTGTCTGGCGCGTATACTTAAAGTCGTTGATTTGTTGGAAGGGGGTTCGTATGGCTAAGGACACCATGAGGCTCACGTCCATGACGGCCGCGAGCGGTTGAGCCGCTAAGTTGGCTCCCGGAGCCCTCGCCCAGGTCCTGGGCGACTTACCCAATGTGCATAACGACAACTTGCTCGTGGGGTTCGATACCTCCGACGATGCGAGCGTTTTTCGCGTTGGCGAGAACTTGGGTCTCGTGCAGTCCATCGACTTCTTCCCGCCGATGGTCGACGATCCCTATCTGTTCGGTCAGATCGCCGCGGCCAACTCGCTGTCGGATATCTACGCCATGGGCGGGCGGCCGAGTCATGCCATGAACCTGCTCTGCATACCCAGTTGCTTGGGCGTTGAAGTTGCTGGGCAGATCTTGGCGGGCGGCGCCGACAAGTGCGTCGAGGCGGGCTGCTCTATCGCGGGCGGCCACACCATCAACGACGACGAGCCCAAGTACGGTCTGTCCGTGAGCGGTTTTGTGCCATTCGACCACATGCTCGCCAACAGCGGCGCACGCGTGGGCGATGTTCTGCTGCTGACCAAGGCGATCGGCTCGGGCATCATCACCACGGCCATTAAGGGCGAGCTCATCGAGCAGGACGAGGCCGCAGCCATGTTTGACTCGATGCGTACCCTCAACGAGGCCCCGATTCGCCTGGCCGAGGGACTCGAGCTTCACGGCTGCACCGACATCACGGGCTTTGGCCTGATCGGGCACGCGTGCGAGATGGCCGAGGGCTCGGGCGTGCAGATTGAACTTACGTCGGGGGCGGTGTCGCTCTTTGACCAGGTGCTCGATATGGCGCGTCTGGGCATTATTCCTGCCGGTGCCTACCGCAACCAGGACTTCTTTGGCCCGCGCGTGGCGGCCGACGATGACCTGGGGCCGGGCATGTTGGATGCGTTGTACGATCCGCAGACCTCGGGCGGTTTGCTCATCGCGGCGCCTGCTGCCGATGTGGATGGGCTTGCGCGTCGCCTGCATGCCGAGGGGCGCATCGCGGCCGTTGTCGGGCGCGTGTGCGAGGCGGAGCCGGGTGGTCCTGCCGTCCGCGTTGTTCGCTAGCCCGCACGTTTATGTAACTGTTTGCCGTTTTCTAGAACGGCTCTTTCGAAAGGAATTTGCTATGTCTACCAAGATTGAAGTCAATGCCATGGGCGATGCCTGCCCGCTGCCCGTCGTCAAGACGCTCAAAGCTCTGAAACAGCTTGATGGCGAGGGTGCTGTGGTGACCTCGGTCGACAACGAGACCGCCGTCAAGAACATCTCCAAGATGGCGCAGGAGAAGGGCTGCACGGCCTCGGTCGAGAAGGTTTCTGACGCCGAGTGGCACGTGACCGTGGCGACCTCTGGCGCCGTTGCCATGGCCGATCCCGAGCAGGATGGCGCTGCCTTCTGTGATGCCAGCGCCGGCAAGGGCAGGCTCGTCATTTCCGTCTACACCGACTGCATGGGCCGTGGCGACGACGAGCTGGGCCACAAGCTCATGAGGGCGTTTATCTTTGCCGTGACGCAGCAGGAGGAGCTGCCCGCGACCATGCTGTTCTACAACGGCGGCGCCAAGCTCACCGTTGAGGGCTCGCCGGTGCTCGACGACCTGAAGGGCCTGGCCGAGCAGGGTGTCGAGATTCTCACCTGTGGTACCTGCCTCGACCACTATGGCATTAAAGACCAGCTTGCGGTGGGCGAGGTCACCAACATGTACGTGATCGTGGAGAAGATGGAGCAGGCCGTGCGCGTCGTGCGCCCGTAGCGTATTGGTTGGAGTTGCCATGAGGGAGAAGCGCCCGGCGCTTGTCATCACGTTTCCCACCACGGCGGCCGCCATGTGCTGCGAGTCCCTGTGCGTTGAGCGTGGCCTTCCCGGGCGAACGATTCCCGTGCCCGGGGAGGTCGCTGCCGGCTGTGGTCTGGCGTGGAAAGCGTTGCCTGCCGATGAGGAGCTGCTGCGCGGCGAACTCGCCGCGGCGGGCGTTCCCACCGAGGGCTATACCGTGATTGATATGTGGGAGGTCGTGCGATGATCTACCTGGATAACGCGGCGACGACCATGCACAAGCCGCAGACGGTCATCGATGCCGTGACGCAGGCGATGTGCTCGCTCGGCAATGCCGGGCGCGGCGCCACGTCGGGTGCCCTCGATGCCGCTCGTACGATTCACGGTTGCCGTGCCAAGCTCGCGTGCCTTTTAGGTTGCCCGAGGGCGGACCATGTGTGCTTTGCGCCCAACTCTACGGCGGCGCTCAACACCGCCATCTGTGGCGTGGTGCGCCCCGGCGACCGCGTGGTCACGACGGTGCTCGAGCACAACTCCGTGCTGCGTCCGCTCAACCGCCTGGCAGCGGAGCGGGGTGTGACCGTTGAGCATGCGGGCTGTGACGCGAACGGCGTGCTCGACTATGACGAGCTCGAGCGGCTGGTCACGCCCGGTACGCGTGCCGTGGTGGTGACGCATGCCTCTAATGTGACCGGCAACGCGGTCGACATTGCGCGCGTGGCGGCCTTGGCACATGCCGCGGGTGCGCTTGTGATCGTCGATGCCTCGCAGTCTGCCGGTACGGCGCATATCGATATGCAGGCCATGGGGCTCGACGTGGTGTGCTTTACTGGCCACAAGGGACTCATGGGTCCGCAGGGGACCGGCGGGCTGGCCGTGGCGGAGGGCATTGACGTGGCGCCCTGGGCCATGGGCGGCACGGGCGTGCACAGCTTCGATGCGTTGCAGCCCATGGAGTGGCCCACGCGCCTGGAGGCCGGCACGCTCAACGGCCACGGCATCGCCGGCCTTTCTGCCGGCCTCGACTTTATCGAGGCCCAGGGTGGGGTCGAGGCGATCGCGGCACACGAGCGAGCACTGGCGGATCGCTTTCTCGCTGGCGTGCGCGAAATCCCGGAGATCAAGCTTTACGGCGCCTTTGACCAGCCGATGCACTCGGCGATCGTCTCGCTCAACGTGGGCAATATCGATTCGGCCGAGATTTCGGACGCGCTCATGCAGGGGTGGGGGATTGCTACGCGCCCCGGTGCCCATTGTGCCCCGCTCATGCACTGTGCGCTGGGAACCGAGCGACAGGGCGTGGTTCGGTTCTCGTTTGGTTACTTCAACACGGCCGAGGAAGTCGACATGGCGATTGAGGCTCTACGCGATTTGAGCTGCGATTAGACCAACCTTTTGCGCCCTTAGATAAACCGTTTGCGCTACCTTCCCGCATTGTCGCTTATACAGGGTAATGTGAAATGATGGCCCACACTGGGACTCTGTATCTTTGCGAATTGCGGGAAGGTTCCTATGAACAGGATCACTGCTGCCCTCTATAGGTTTTTAGTCGTCTATCTTTCGGTCGCGATGGTCGTGACCTCGATACCCCTTGCTCCCAGCACAGCCTATGCCGATGATGCCGGGGCGGTCGCCGTCGAGAGCGAGGCCCAAGAGGCCGACTCGAGCTCTGACGCTGATGTCGATGCGGTCGATAACGCGTCGACTTCGGGCGAGGGCAGCTCATCCACAACTTCCGACCAAACGAATAACGCTCAGGACGAATCGTCCAGCTCGGATACCAGCACTTCCACGTCGAGCTTGGCCCAAGACCTTTCGGGCGCTTCTGCCGATTCAGATGTCGCAAGGAGCCTGGCTGCTACGGCGGAGTCCCCGTCCGACGACAGCGAAGTCGATGCCCTCACGTACGAGCCAACGGTCTACGAGTATGCCAAGTTCATGCCGAACTACTACCTGTATCCGTGCGATGCAGACGGAAATGTAACGGTAGAGATTGATGAGAACAACCCGCGCGAGAACTCCGTCGACGGTCGGATGGTAACGAATTTGATTATCGATTACAGGACGGATTTAGTCGACGTACAGCTCTGCGCCGACTCGACCAATCTGCGTTCAGTGCGCTTTGAGAACAGCTCAATTTCTAAAATCGGAACACACGCCTTCTATAACTGCCCGAATCTCATCGATATCAGCCTTTCCGGTATGACTATCGGTCACATCGGAAAAGAGGCATTCTATAGCTGCAAGTCGCTTACGAGTTTGAACATCAACGAGGTTGCCACTATTGGCTCTATGGGCGACGCCGCGTTTGCCGAGAGTGGACTGGTGTCCACGGGACTCGATAAGGTTGTTGGCCTCACGTCGATTCCTCTCATGGCCTACGACGGCTGCAAGGCTCTAACCGATACTGGCCTGGATAAGAATACCTCCATCACATCAATCGGAGTCGATGCGTTCAGAAACTGCTCGTGCCTTGCGACGACGGGACTCGAGAGCAATACGACGATCGAGACGCTCCGCGAAGGTTGTTTCTCTGGGACCAATATGAGCGGTGGGCTGACGCTGCCCCTATATTCCAAGATTGAGGTACTGCCGAGTTGTGCGTTCTCTGACTCTAAGCTCGAAACCGTGTACCTTGGGTGCGACCATGTGGTGCTCATTAATTCCACCACGTTTCCCAAGCAATACATGACTGTCATGGTCCCTGCCAAGATGGTTTCGCAATACGAAAGCGGCCACCCTAAAGAGGTTTGGGAGAGCTGCAATGGTAGCCTGCCCGTCCCCGTAGGCAAGATGCTCCAAAAGATTGAGATCTCGCGTGATCCCGACAAGATGGCCTATCAGCCGGGGGAAAAGATCTCGCTCGAGGGCATGAGTGTCACATTTCAATATCCTCATTCGACGATGGATAGCGACTACGAAGCGCTCATAAAGGAAGAACTCGGCGAATACCTTACGGCGACCCCCTGCGATGGTGATGTCTTCGACGAGTCGATGGACGGAGAACCTATACAGCTCGTGTACGACGATGGCTACACGCGCCTTGTCGCGTACAGCAAGGGCAACCTGCGGCAGGCGGCCTACGAGTATGCCAAGCTCATGCCCAACTACTATCTGTATCCGTGCGATGCAAACGGAAATCTTACGGTAGAAATCGATGAAAATAACCCGCGCGAGAACTCTGTCGATGGTCGAATGGTAACGAATTTGATTGTTGATTACGGGGTTGATGAAGTCGACGCACAGCTCTGTGCCGACTCTACCAATCTGCGTTCAGTGCGCTTTGAGAATAGCTCCATTTCTAAAATTGGACTGCACGCCTTCTATAATTGTCCGAATCTCACCGATATCAGCCTTTCCGGTATGACCATCGGCACCATCGGGAAAGAGGCATTCTATGGCTGCAAGTCGCTTGCGAGCCTGAACATCAGCGAGACTACTACCATTGGCTCTATGGGTGACGCCGCGTTTGTCGACTGTGGGCTGGTGTCCACGGGGCTCGACAAGGTTGTCGGCCTCACATCGATTCCCGACAGAGCCTACGAAGGCTGCAAGGCTCTGACCGATACCGGCCTGGACAAGAATGCCTCCATTACATCGATTGGCGTTTGCGCGTTCAGGTTCTGCTCGAACCTTGCTACCACAGGGCTCGAGAGCAACACAACGGTCGAAACGCTTGGCCACACCTGCTTCTACGGCACCGACTTGAGCGGCGGGCTGACGCTGCCATATAACTCCAAGATCGAGGAGTTGCCGGAAAAGGCGTTTGGCAGTACCAATCTCGAGACCGTGTTCTTTGGGTGCAACCATGCGGTGCTCATTAACACCGACACGTTCCCCAAATACAACATGACCGTCATGGTCCCCGCAAAGATGATTCCAAAGTACAGCAAGGGAGAGCCCAAGGCTGTTTGGGAGAGGTGCAACGGCTGCCTGCCCGTCCCGGTGGGCAAGGTGCTCGAGAACGTTGAGATCTCATGCGACCCCAACAACATGACCTATGAGCCGGGGGACACCATTTCGCTCGAGGGCATGAGCGTCGAGCTCGATTACCCGCATTCGGTATCGATTTGGAACTACGAGGCGCTCATAAAGGAAGAACTGGGTGAGTACCTAACGGCAACTCCCTGTGACGGCGACGTCTTCGACGAGTCGATGGACGGACAACCCGTAAAGCTCGTGTATGACGACGGCTATTCACATTTTGAAACCCAGACCAAGGGCATGCTACAGCTTAAGAAGCCTGAGCCGACGTCGTTCCAGATCTCCTATGCCCAAACGATCGAAAAAGGCGAACGCAAACTGATGGACGGCGTTGAGCTGCCCGATGTTTCCGGCGCGACGACGATCGATACGGGCGCCGAGGTCACGCTCGATGCCGGTGCTTTGGGGATGCTCAACGACAACCTTACCTTTAAGGGCTGGTATGACATCGAGTCCGGCAAGTACATCTCCAAAGAGACGGTCTACACGTTTACGCCGGATAAGGATCTGTCCCTGGAGGCTCGCTTTAAGCTCAAGGACTATGCGGTGCATATCAACGATGCGCAGGCGACCGATTCGTCGCAGGACTATGCACACCTGAGTGTTACCGCCCAAAACTGCTATCGCAATGCCGGCGAGACGGTTGAGGTTTCCGCCGTCACGGATAACGCCCTGTTTCTGGGCTGGTATCTGGGCGAGGGCGATGATGCGTACGCCGCGAGCGATCAGCTCGACTTTACCTATACGGTGGACAAGGCGGACGCGATTGTGTCCGAGGACAAGACTGACGCTAGGATCGAGATCACTCCGCGATACTGCGCTCCGCAGGCGAGCGTTGTGCTGAGTGTGGATAGGGTCGATGAGAACGGGCAGCCGCTCGGGCAGTTCCTTTCCACCGGTCTGTACGGCATCGGGTCGCGCGTAACGGTCGTGGCGGTGCCAATGCCTGGCTATGTGTTTGACTACGCGACCGATGCCCTCGGCAACGTTGTCTTTACCGGCGACGATGGTCCGTCCTACACGTTTGTGCTCGAGGGAGATGTGCAGTACACCGCGCATTTCCGCGAGGCGACTGACCCCGACGAGTCACTCGCGGCGCTGAAGGCCGCGCTCATCGCCGCGATTACGGCTGCGGCCGTTCTCGCCACCATGTATGGCCTGGGCGAGATTGTCGACCCCATCGCGGCCGACGCGGTGATTGAGATCGGTATGGCCGACAACATTGAGGATGTTGCCGCTGTGGGCACCAAGGTGCTCAAGGAGATTAAGGACATCATCGACGACCACAAGAAGCCCAAGCCTCATGGCGACCATAAGATTGAGATTATTGCCACCGCGCAGCCCGAGGTGGGCGGCGTCGTTACCGGCGGCGGTATCCACTATGAGGGGATGGTCGCCACGCTCGAGGCTGTCGCAAATCCCGGTTATCGCTTCGTATGTTGGAAAGAGAACGGCGTCGAGGTCTCGACATCTCCTCTCAAGACGATGACGATCACGGACCTGACGCCCGAGGTCGTAAAAATGACGGCCGTTTTCGAGAAAAAAGTCGAGATTACGGCGGTTGCCGAAGCCGATGGCATTCAGGCCGATTTTTCGACAGGCTGCACCGCAAGCCCTGTAAAGCAGAGTATTACGCGTGGCGATCAGGCTATGGTCACCGCGAGCGAGGGTCCCGACTATGCCTTTGTGGGATGGTTCGAGGACGGCATCGAGGTTTCGCCCGAGCGTACGTATATCTTCAAGGCCGAGGTCGACCGCCATTTGGTTGCACGCTTCCGCAAGGCGGATAAGACCATCCTGGTGAATACCGATCCCTTCGACAGCGCCGAGGTGCTGTGCGATGGCGTGCCGGTCGTGGATGGCAAGGTTCGCGCGAAGGATGGGGACATTCTCACGTTTACGATGCGGCCCAAGGTGCGCCCCGACAATCCGGAGAAGACGTATCGGTTTGTGGAGTGGCGCGAAACCGATGCGCAGGGCATCACAATTGCCAACAAGCAGGAAGTTTGCGAATACCGCGTTAACGGCAATGCCCGAATCGAGGCTGTAATGGACGGTAGGGATACGCATACCGTGCGTGCCGAGGCCGACCCGCTCGAGGGCGGTACCGTTACGCTGAAGCGCGGCGAGACTGCCGGCATGGTGCTCGAGGTTCCCGAAGGCGAGCGCGTGACCGCGGAGGCCACCCCATCCGAGGGCTATATCTTTGACGGCTGGTATCTGAGCAACGGCGGCTCGGATGCCACCTCGACGCTGGTTTCGAGCGATCGCTCCTATACCTTTGAGCCCATTACCGACTGCGTGGTCCAGGCGAAGTTTACGCGTGCCTGCAAGGTGGGCGTTGTCGTTGAGCCGGCCGCGGCCATGGCGGGCAAATATTTAGTGCACGGCGAGGGCTACTGCATGAAGGGCGAGCCTGCCACGCTGAGCATTGAGCTCACGGCCGAGGCGAACAAACAATTTGCCTTTAAGGGCTGGTACGACGCCAAGACGGACCTGCTTTTGGGCACCGACCCCAGCTACCTTGAGTTCTATCCCGAGGACGTGGAGTGCACCGTGCGCGCGGTGTTCGAGGAAAATACCTATACCGTAACGGCAAAAGCCAAGAAGACCTTCGTGGAGCGCGGCACGGTCGAGATCGAAGGGCACCCGGGGGCATCTTCGGTTACCTGCGGATATGGCGACACGGTGATGCTCAAGGCAAAGGCCAACGACGGCTATCGTTTTGACCATTGGAAGGACGGTTCCGGTAAGGAGTACGAATCTGCCGAGCTAGTCGTTAAGGTCACCAAGAGCGATACCTATACCGCGATCTTTACCGACTCAAAGCCCGAGGTCATGGTCACGGCTGATTCATGGCTCGGCGGTACCGTGACGTGCAATGGGACCGTGGTGAAGCCTACGACCGATAAGTTCAAATTAGGGGAGACCCTTCATCTGACGGCCAAGGCCCATCCAGGCTTTTTGTTTTGGGGTTGGTACGTCAATGGTCGTCTGAAGAGCCTTAAGCACGAGACCTCGTTGGTTGCGAAGGCTCGTGGTAAAACCGGACGCTGCGTTATTACCGCGGCCTTTGTGCCGATCGATACCATCTGCGTGCCCCTCGCCGATCCTGCGGAGGGCGGCACCGTCAAGGCGAGCCGAATCCTTGCCGACCGCGGCGCGGAGGTTGTCCTGAAGGCGACGCCCAATCCCGGTTACGTCTTTACGGGCTGGTATACGGCCGACGGCACGTTTGAGTCTGCCGATGCGGAGTTCACCTGCCACCAGGAGCGCAGCCATGTGCACGTCGCTCGCTTTATGGCGAAAAGCTATGAAGTCGACGCCACGACGGTAGTCGATTCCGGCACCGGTTCGCTGGTCGAATCGAATGCCGCCGGCTGGGTCGAGGGCACAGGCACCGTCGAGGCGGGGCACGCCGCCACGCTGACCGCGCATGCGCTTTCGGGCTATGCGTTTGAGTATTGGGCCGATGCTTCGGGCGCCGTGATAAGCCATGACAGTACCTATCACGTGGTGCCGTCGTCCGACACGACGCTCCAGGCCGTGTTCTCGGCAAAACAATATACGGTGGACGTCTCGTGCGAACAGAGCATGGGCTCGGTCGAGGGAGCGGGGACGTATGCCGACGGACAGGTTGCAACCGTGCGCGCGGTTGCCGCCAAGGATACGGCTTTTGTGGGCTGGTTCCGTAACGGCACGTGCGTGAGCTCCAAGAAAACTTATCGATTTACCGTGCGTGAGGATACGTCGCTCTATGCCGTCTTTGCGTCGGGTTCGTATGTCGTGCATACCGTTGCTTCGCCCGCCGAGGGTGGAGCCGTGAGCGGCTTTGGTGGCTACGAAGCTGGCAACCGTGCGACGCTTCGCGCGATTCCCAACACCGGGTATTCGTTTGCAGGTTGGACAGACGACATGGGCGAGACAGTCAGCGAGAACGCCGACTATACCGTTAAGGTCACGGGCGACGCCACCTATACGGCGACCTTTGCGCCTAAGTCCTATCAGGTCGTTTTGAGCGCGAGCGACGATGGCGTGGGCACCCTGAGCGGCGAGGGCTCCTATCAATTCGGCGATACGGTCGAACTCAACGCTACGCCTGTGGGAACCAAACGTTTTGTCGGCTGGTATGTCCTGGATGCCGAGGGTAACAAGTCGCTGCTGAGCTGCGACGCCCATTGTTGGGTTAAGCTCGACAAGGATATGGTCGAGGGGCTCGAGGACGATACGCTGGAGCTCCAGGCCGTGTTTGCCGATCCGTACGAGGTGACCGTTACGGGCGAGGTCGTGGTGAAGGACAAGGCGTCGAACAGGGGCTGCCGTGTTACGGGCGGCGGTAGCTTTGCCGTGGGCGATCAGGTGGAACTGACCGCTGTTGCCGGTATGGGCTATCGCTTTGTGGGCTGGAGCACCGATAAGGAGGGCACCTCGATTGTCGAGACCGCGACGACCCTCGATGCGACCGCCACGCAAGACATAACGTACTACGCGCAGTTCGAATCCGATGGACAGGTGACCATTACCGTCACCGGCTCGTCCATCTTCCGCGGTACGGCCCTTCTGGTCGACGGCATTCCTGCCGGTAGCAGGTCGTACGACAGGGGCGACATGTTTATGGCGATCGCGATCCCGTGGAAGAAGTACCACTTCTCGCATTGGGTCGACGATGCGGGTGTCACGGTGAGCTACAGCGCGTTCTATATCGGTACCGCAAAGGAGAATAGGCAGCTTGCGGCCGTGTTCTATGAGACGGGCTGCGATGTTCAGGTCGCTACGTATCCCAAGGGCGCGGGCTTTAGCATGGTTGCGCTTGGTACCGGCGGCTCCTACCACTCCGCGGCGATTATGTTTACCGTGCCGCACAAGGGTTGGAAGTTTAAATACTGGGTCGACGAGAACGGCATGCCTGTGGGATTTACGCCGGTGATCAACCGCGTAGTGTTTGGCAACCGTACTTTTACGGCCGTTTATGAGCGGGCGTCGATGACGGTGACGGCGGTTGATCCGCGACAGGGAGGACATGTCGAGGGTTCGTCTGCGCACGAGTCGCTGGGCTATGCCGTGACCAACGAAGTCGAGAACGGTGAGTCCACGACCCTGACTGCCGTTCCCGATGCAGGGTATGTGTTTGATGGGTGGTATGTGCGCAATGACGACGGGTCGTTGGGCGATGAGCCGCTGAGCACGGATGCTACCTGGACGTTTGTCCCCGAGGACAATATGACCGTCGAGGCGCGCTTTGCGGAGGCGCCTAAGTACAAGGTGACGGCCCGAGCGGTCAACGGATCGGTTGATCCGGAGTCTGCTTTGGTCGCTACGGATGGCAAGGTGACGCTTTCGGCGACGCCCGATGAGGGCTGCTATCTGACGCGCGTGACTGTTGCCGAAGAGGCAGGTGATGACGGTTCGGCCGGCAATGCCTATGGCCTTGATATTTCTGACTATAAGGGTGGGGCGTACGAAGTCACACTGAGTGGCGTGAGTGCTCCGCAGCAGGTCACATTTGAATTCGCGAAGGCTGCGGCTCCGGAGGTGCTCGCTCAGCCGCAGGATGCGAGTGCTTACGAGGGCGATCCGGTTGAGCTTTCGTTCGCCGCCGAGGCGGGGCGCAATGTTCGCGTCCACGCGGCCGTGTCTTCTGGATCCGCTGCAGACGTCAAGCTGAGCTACCAGTGGTATCGCGTGTCTGACGATGGTGGCAAGGCGGTGGCGCTGAAGGGCGAGACGGGGGAGACTCTTTCGATCGTTCAGCTCGACAGCGACGGCGAGGGCGAGTACTTCTGCCGCATTACGCAGAACTACCTGGGCACGGTGACAAAGACGGATACCGAACATGCGAAGGTATCCATCGTGCCCCGAGAGGCACTTGTGTTTAATGGGCGTGTGCTGCCGGTGGCGACCGCTCACGATGAGTACCGTGCAGAGATTGCCGGCGCTACGGGCGGCAAGGCACCGTATGCGTACAACTTGGATGATGTTGAGGTTCCTGAGGGCATGCAGCTGACGTTGGCAGATGACGGATCGGGCGCCTTGGTGCTCTCGGGCGTGCCTGCGGCTACGGGTGTTTATCGCTTTAAGATTTCGTGCACCGATGATCTGGGCGACAAGTGCGATGCACACTTCGCGCTGCTCGTGAAGGCGAAGGAAGCCTCGCTTGCTTTTGAGGGCCAGACCTTTACCTACAACGCGACGGCGCAGGCCCCGGAGCTTTCGGGCGTGCCCGAGGGTTGCGAGGACGATGTCAAACTGACCTATGTTGGCACGGGCGACACGCATTACTCGTCGGATCAGGCGCCGGTGGATGCCGGCACGTATCGTGTGGTGGCGACGCTCGATGCCAAGGGATATGTCGGTAATGCATCCTGTGACTTCACGATCGAGAAGGCCCCGGTCGATATTTCGATCGAGACGTCTGATGTGACATACGATGGCGCACGACACGGTGCAGCGGTTGCGGTTGCCGGCCTTGATGCGTCTGCCTATTCCGTTACCTATTGCGGTATAGATGGAACGTCCTATGGTTCGACGGCGCTGGAGCCGTGCGACAGTGGCAACTATCGCGTTACGGTTAAGGTGACTGACCCCAACTATCAGGGTAAAAAGTCCGCCGAGTTCTCGATTGCAAAGGCAAGCCAGGCCATTACGGGAACGACGAGCTATTCGGGTGTTTACGGTGGAGACCCCATTGTGTTTAACAACGTTGCCCAGACTCCCGTGAGCTTTGAGCTGGTTGATTCCGATGGCGATGCGAGCCCGGTTTCGATTAAGGGACGCTGCGCGACGGTGAAGGCTGCCGGTACGGCACGTGTTGTCGCCCATGCCAAGGCGTCTCGAAACTACCTTGCCGCCGAGGACGTCGAGTTGACGGTTTCCGTTGCACCTGCCCAGTTGCTGGTGAAGGTCGACGATGCCGAGCGCTTTGAGGGTCAGGAAAATCCCGAGTTTACTTCCAACTTGGTGAGCCGTTGCGACACCTCGGACGTAAAGGTTACGTACTTCTGCTCGGCGAATAAGAAATCTCCGGCGGGTGAGTACCAGATTGATGCGGCGGTCGCCGATCCGAACTTTGATGTCGCGGTCGACCCTGGCACGCTGACGGTCAAGAAGAAGCCCGAGCACTACAAGGTGACGGCGAAGGCAGTCAACGGTTCGGTCGACAATGCTTTGGTTTCGGTTGTTGAGGGCGGGGACGCGATCCTCTCGTCGGCACCCGACGAGGGCTGCTATCTCGAGCGCGTGACGGTCGCGCAGGCCGGCTCGGGTGCGACCGTTGACCTCGACATTTCTGATTACAAGGGCGGGTCGTACGAGGTCACGCTGAGCGATGTCACCGCATCGCAGGAGGTCACGTTCGAGTTTGCGAAGGCGGACGCTCCGCGTGTGGTCGCGCAGCCGCAGGACGTGAGCGTCCATGGGGGCGATTCGGCTGTGCTCTCGGTTGCGGCCGAGGCAGGCAAAAACGTCGCCGACCACGCGGCCTCGTCCACGGGTTGCGCTGCCAAGATTGAGCTTTCGTACCAGTGGTTCCGCATGGTGAATGGCAAGGCCGTGGCGCTCGAGGGCGAGACGGGGGAGACGCTCTCGCTCGCGGATCTCGATGACGAGCAGGCCGGCGAGTATTTCTGCCGTATCACTCAACGCTACCTTGGTACTGAGAAGCAGGTGGAAAGCGATCGCGCTGTCGTTTCCGTTGTGCCCCGGGATGCCCTTGTGTTCAACGGCGGTCTGCTGCCGGTAGCGAGTGCCCACAGCACGTACCTCGCAACGATTGCCGGGGCCGCGGGCGGCAAGGCTCCGTACGAGTACGCATGGGATGAGACGAAGCTCCCCGACGGGCTCGAGCTTTCCCGTACTTCGGGCGGGCTGACGCTCTCGGGCGTTCCGTCCAAGACGGGCGTTTCCGCTTTCGATATCACGTGCACGGATGCCCGTGGCGAGGCCATGACCGCCCGCTTTGCGCTCGTTGTCCAGGCAAAGCACATAAAGCTGTCGTTTACGGATGGCGACTTTACCTTCAATGGCGCGTCGCAGGCGCCCGAAGTTTCCGGTGCTCCCAAGGTCTGCAAGGGCGACCTTAGGGTCTGGTACCTCGGTACCGGAAGCACGCAATATTCCTCGACGGAGGCCCCGACCGATGCCGGCACATACCGCGCTGTCGTCATGCTGCGCAGCCACGGCTACATCGGTGCCGCTGCCTGCGAGTTCGAGATCGCTCCGGCAAAGCTCAAGGTGAAGGTTGACGACGCCGAGCGCTTCGAGGGAGAGGCGAACCCAGCGTTTACCTCGTGCCTGGAGAGTGCGGTTGATACTTCGGGTGTGAAGGTCGAGTACTCCTGCGATGCCGATGAGAGCTCTCCTGTTGGCGAGTACCAGATCGGCGCGACGGTCACCGACTCGAACTTCGATGTCGAGGTCGTGCCCGGAACGCTGACGGTGAAAAAGAAGCAGGATCCCGTCGATCCAGACCCGGACAATCCGGATCCCGATCAGCCTGATCCTGGTCCCAATCCCGATCCGGACAATCCGGACCCGGGCAACCCTGATCCCGATCAGCCGGATCCCAACCCCGACAACCCCGACCCGGATAAACCGGATCCCGATAACCCGGACAAGCCCGAGCGCTTTGAGGTGACGGCAAAGGCGGTCAACGGTTCGGTCGACAACGCTTCCGTTACCGTTGATGCCGGCGGCGACGTGACGCTCTCGGCGATGCCCGACGAGGGCTGCTTCCTCGAGCGGGTGACGGTCACGGAAGCCGGCTCGGACAAGGCCATCGATCTCGATATCTCCGACTATGAGGGCGGAGCGTACGAGGTCACGCTGAGTGACGTCACCGCGTCGCACGAGATTACGTTCGAGTTCGCGAAAGCGGACGCTCCGAAGGTGATCGCGCAGCCACAGGACGCGAGTGCCCACGAGGGCGATGCCGTTGTGCTCTCGGTTGCTGCCGAGGCGGGCAAGGGCGTCCTCGACCACACGTCCTCGTCCACGGGTCCTGCCGCCGATGTCGAACTTTCCTATCAGTGGTTCCACATGGTGGGCGGCGAGGCCGTGGCGCTCGAGGGCGAGACGGGGGAGACGCTCCTCATCGAGGGCCTCGATGACGATTGCGCCGGCGAGTATTTCTGTCGCGTCACCCAGCGCTACCTTGGTACCGAGACACAGGTGGAAAGCGATCGTGCTGTCGTTTCCGTTGTGCCCCGGGATGCCCTTGTGTTCAACGGCGGTCTGCTGCCGGTCGCACGTGCGCATAGCACGTATCGCGCAACAATTGCGGGCGCCGCGGGTGGCGAAGCTCCGTATGAGTACACGTGGGACGATGCTAAGCTTCCCGAAGGGTTTAAGCTCAACCGCACGGCGGGTGGTCTGACGCTCTCGGGCACCCCGTCCAAGGCCGGAGTGTCTACCTTTGACATCACGTGCAAGGACGCTCAGGGCAAGACCGTGACCGCGCACTTCGTTCTGGTCGTTCAGGCGAAGCGGATCGAGCTTGCATTTGAGGGTGGCAACTTCGTCTATAGCGGTGATGCTCAAGCGCCCAAGGTCAAGGGGGCTCCCAAGGCCTGCGAGGGTGATCTGAGGGTCAGGTATTACGGGACGGGTGGCACGCACTATTCGTCGAGTGAGGCCCCGACCGATGCCGGCACATATCGCGCCGTTGCCACGCTGCGTAGCAACGGGTATATTGGCGCCACCTCGCGTAAGTTCAAGATTGCGCCGGTGAAGCTTAGGGTAAAGGTCGACGATGTTGAACGCTTCGAGGGAGAGGCGAATCCCGCCTTTACCTCGAGCCTAAAGAGCTCGGCCGATACCTCGGGCGTGAAGGTCGAGTACTCCTGTGACGCCGACGAAAGCTCGCCGGCGGGCGAGTACCAGATCGGGGCGACGGTCACCGACCCGAACTTCGATGTCACCGTTGAGCCCGGTACGCTGACGGTGAAGAAGCGGGAGCCTGTCGGCCCGGACCCGGTGGTTCCCGATCCGGACAAGCCCGATGGACCCGATCCGGACAAGCCGGACCCGGACCAGCCTGACCCGGACCAGCCGGACAAGCCCGAGCCTGACCAGCCTGACCCGGGCAGGCCCGAGCCCGGCAAACCGGAGCCTGATCAGCCGGACAAGCCGGACCCGGATAAGCCAGAGCCTGACAACCCGAGTAAGCCGGAGCCGGAAAAGCCCGGAACGCCCGATTCCGACCAGCCGGATTCAAAGGATCCGACAAAACCCGGTAGTTCGGATGACTCCGCAGTCGATAAGGCAAAGGCATCGGGCACGGAAAACTTCGGCAAGAAGGAGTCTTCCAAGTCGAGCGCTCAGCGGCTCGCCGACACGGGCGATCGTGCGCCATTGGCCGTCGCCGTCGCTGCGGGCGCCGTTGCGCTTGTCGCGCTGGGACTCGAGCTGCTGCTTCGCCGTCGCTCTGACGCGTAGCAGCTCTAAAGGGGCAATCAGATTGATACTTTGCACCATCTGGCCTGCTCAAGCGTTTATACTTGCGGGACGGGTATTTTGCCCGTCCCGTTTTTGTTTCGACCCGAAAGGTGTGCCTATGGCCTCATCCGCACCGCGCGGTCTGCGCTCCGACCATGTCGTCACCGTCGGCATCGCCCTGTTCTCGATGCTCTTTGGCGCCGGCAACCTCATCATTCCGCCGTTGCTGGCGCTCCAGGCCGGCACGGCCACACCGCTTGCCATGGTTGGCTTTTTGATTGCCGCCATCGGCCTGCCCGTCATGGGCTTTATCGCCGTGGCGCTTGCCGGCACGGCGCGTGAGCTTGCCAGCCGCGTGCATCCCAAGTTTGGCGAGTTCTTTGTTGCGGCAGTATATCTGGCCATCGGCCCGTGCCTTGCCATTCCGCGTACGAGCTCTACGGCGTTTGAGATGCTGGTACCGTTGCTGCCCGAGGGCATCTCGCTTGGCACGGCTCGCCTGGTGTTTGCCGTTGGCTTCTTTATCGTCGCGTTTGCACTCACGCTGCGCCCGGGCGTTATCACACGCGTGCTCGGCCGCATTACGGGCCCTGCGCTCATTGCGCTCATCGTGCTGGTCGTGGGTGCCGCCGTGGTCTCGCCGTTGGGTCCCGCTGCCGCGCCGCAGGCTCCCTATGATGCCGGAGCTGCGGTCCAGGGCTTTCTGACCGGCTACCAGACCATGGACCTGCTTGCGTCGCTTGCTTTTGGCATCATCATCGCCGAGACCATCCACGAGCTGGGCGTTACCGACGATAAGCGCGTGGCCTTCGAGATCTCGCGCTCCGGTGTGATCGCCGGTGTGCTCATGGCCGTCATCTACTGCGGCCTGGCGCTTGCCGGTATGCAGCTCGGCACCGTGATGCCCGATGCCACCAACGGCGCTGCCATCCTCGCCCGTTCGGCCTCCATGCACTTTGGTCTTGCCGGCACGGTCGTGGTCTTTGCGATCTTTTTCCTCGCCTGCATGAACGTGTGCATTGGCCTCATTATTTGCTGCGCTCGCTATTTCTGTGAGACGTACGTGGTTGAAGGGGGAGCGGAGGCCTCCGAGGAGGCCATGCGCCGCCCCTTCGCGATCCTCGCCTTTGTGTTCGCGGCGTTTTCGTGCGTGCTTTCCAACGTGGGTCTCGACATGATCCTTATGTTCTCGGTGCCCATGCTCAACGCTTTGTACCCCGTTGCCATCGTGCTGGTTCTCATGGGTTTGGTACACGGCTTTTGCGACGCTCATCCGCAGGTGTGGGTCTGGGTCGGCGGCGTCGTTGCTGCGCAGAGTGTGATCACCTCGGTCCGCGATGCGTTCTTTGCGGGCACGTGGCTGCCGTTTGATGCGCTACCCCTGGCAGACATCGGTGCCGCGTGGGCGCCGGTCGCCGTAGTTGCCTTTGTGATCGGTCTGCTCCACAGCAAGTTTGTCGCACATTCGAGGAGCTAGGGTTTCTGCGCTTGCACAGGCGGTGAGTCTCCCCTATAATTTCCTTCGCTTTGGGACACGCAAGGTTTAGACCTTAGCTGCTCAACACCTTCGGGACGTGGCGCAGTTTGGTAGCGCGCCTGCTTTGGGAGCAGGATGTCGCAGGTTCAAATCCTGTCGTCCCGACCATATCTTGCGGGCGTAGTTCAATGGTAGAACCCCAGCCTTCCAAGCTGATGACGCGGGTTCGATTCCCGTCGCCCGCTCCATAAGAATTGTTTTAACGGCTTTGGTTTCCTTTGGGGACCAGAGCTGTTTTCGTTTACGCGCCGGGCGACGGGAATCGAACCCGCCAGGGTGCGGAGCTGAGAAAATGCGTGAGCATTTTCCAGCGCAGCACGCAAGGGCCGAAGGCCCGCAGCGAAACAAGGATTTGCGAAGCAAATCCTTGGACTTCCCGTCGCCCGCTCCATAAGATAGATGAATGGCTCTGGTTCCTTTTGGGACCAGAGCCATTTTCATATACATGCCGGGACCCCACATCCCCTCCTAAGTTGCGGTGAAATACGGACTGTTTTCCGGCTTTTATGGCCCATGTAGTCCGTATTTCACCGCAACTATTTGTAAGGTTGGATTTTGATGCCGTTGGGAGGGTCGTAGTGACCGTCTACCGAGAGTGGAAATATTTTTTGAAGTGCTGACCTGCGACGTCAAGCTTTTGGTCAGCTTTTGGCAAGGCCTGCGGACGGAAGCATGCGATAGCGTAATGGTATTCTCTCCGCCGTGATGGTTATGGGGTTGGCCATGCTCGATAATGGCAAACATTTTCCGCAGTCATATGCAAGGATGCTATTCTCGGCCCTTGGAAATCATCAAGATGGACAGCTGCTTATAACAATTGATCCTTGGGATGAACGCCGTGCGCGCGAGCTTATGCAGAAAGAACTCATGCTCCGTCTTTACAACCATGTGTATGCTGATCCGGTCTATTGGAATAATCTTGGGGTCGAAGATCGCATTTTTCAGCTGGCATCCGCTATTGCGTTCGTTGAACCGGATGCTGTGTTTTGCGGATCGACGGCAGCGCTGCTCTACTGCATCGGCTCGGCGTATGCGCTTCTGGATAAAGTGCAAGTGCTGCTGCCACGTTCTACAAGGCGTGATACGTATGAGTTCGTTGAATACAAGCGCTGGCGCCCGGGCGTGGTATGGCGGCTCGGCCCGTTTACGCTGACGGATCCGTATCGGACGGTGGTCGATATCGCCCGAACGAGCGCCTTTCGCTATGCACTGGGCTATGTCGATGGCTTGGCCCGTGAGTACGATGTCGAACGCGAAGAGCTGCGAGCATATGCGCAGGCAAATTGCCGAGGGTTGCATGGCATCGCGCGTGCTTTTGACGTTTTTGAGCATATGGACGGCAGGTCAGACAATGGTGGCGAGTCCGAGGCGAGAGCAGCGATGATTCTCGCTGGGGTTGTCGCGCCTGAGCTTCAAGTTGAGATACCGCGACCGGGAAACGCTGGCTATTATCTAGCAGATTATGGCTGGCAGATGCCAGACGGCTCATGGACGCTGGCAGAGCTGCATGGGCTAGGTAAGTTTGAAGACGAAGCTCAAAATGATCCAGAGCAAGCGGCGGCAAAAGCCTATCGAGCGGCCCTCATGCGCGACGCGAATCTTCGCGCCATGGGCCACAACGTCATTCATTTCAAACTCTCGGACACCTACGACGTGGAATCGTTCGGTGCCATGATGCGCGGTTACGGCATTCCGACAACAAAACCCTACGCCGACTCCCGATAGCGAAATCGTTCGCAGCCAACCTTCAATAAGTTGCGGTGAAATGCGGACTGTTAAGGCCTTTAAAGGCATGAAACAGTCCGTATTTCACCGCAACTTAGGAGGGGATGG